>JADGAZ010000008.1 GCA_015231755.1 Magnetococcales bacterium
GTCAATAATCACATTGTCAAGGCTTGGCACCTTCGTTTCTGATCTGAACGGTTACAAATTATGAATTAAAACACCCAGCACTTCCGGCCTTTTATATACGCTTGAATGGGCATATGAATATTTTGTGACGACATATGATTGTATAGTACTTATTCAGTTATACTATAAAGTATTATGGCACATTTTCGCCGACGAAGTCTTCCAAGATTCAACAAAACAAGAAAATAATATTCTTGGCATTTCGATTAATTTAATTTATTGTGAAACTCAGGACACAATAACTTAAAAATAGAATTTTATGGACCCTCCATAAGAACCGAAAGAATCAATCCAGCGGTTTCACCACAACGTTGACTGGGAGAATGATGATGCCTGATATTTTCGCGGATGCCGTGCAACATGTCGACTTTTCCGGGGGATTGGTGCGCCTGGAGCTGGTTTCAGCCTATCCGCCGGAAAAGTCCGGCGACGACCGGATCAATTTGCAACAGAGCGGTCGTTTGATCATGCCTTTGGATGGATTTCTCTCCACGTTTCAGGCCATGCAGAATTTGATTGATCAATTGCTGAAAGCCGGGATTGTGCAGAAACGTCAGGAGGGAGACGCCGCGATGCGCAACCTGCCGACATGAAACGAAGCGGATGGTTTTTGCTGTTTGCGGTATTCTGGATCTCCCCAACCCATGGGATGAGTCAGGCCATGTCGCCTAATCCATTCCATGGGGGCGTTTCCCGTTTGGGGGTGTTGTGCCGCGTGCAGGATTCTTCCACCTCATCCGATGGAACCGGTACACCAGATCAAACCACCGCCGAGGTGGTCGGAGTGGCCATGGTCGATCTGCTCTCCAACTCCATCCAATCGTCCAGGGTGGTGATAGAGCGGTTGCAGGAAAACAGCGATGCGTTGGCAGACCCCGGAACCCTGGTGATTCTGCTGCATGGTCGGATTGTCGCCCTGAGCGCTTTGACCGGGACGAAGTCGGGACGATTGCTGCTCTTGTCCATGAACATGTACCGTCATCATGCCAGCGATGGGGGACGCTCCCTTTTTCCGGCAGCACCGGTGGTGATTCTTTGGCCATCCGGGACGGATTGGGGGGGGGCTGACCATTCCGCACTTCAGGCGTTACACAAGGCGTTAGCCAGTCTGATCACGGCCGCGGGAGTTGAAAAAGTCTCCCCCTTCTGATGGGGCGCAGTGGCCGATCCGGTTCTTGAACACAGGTGGTTGCAACCTTTGCCGCGCATCAACGGTTCAGGAAGGAACGACCAATACCAGGGAGTATCGCCATGACGACCAGCAACCTACCCACCACCACTGATGGGGCTTGGTGGGCAGACAAACCCGATGCCACACTGCAACAATATATCAGCACACTGGATAGCGGACAGCATTGGGCCAGCAGTGCGGGCACCACCACCATCACTTACAACATCATGAATCAAGTCCCCAACAGTGGAGAACTGACCGAGGCGGCCGGATTCACGGCTTTCAACAGCACGCAACGAGCGGCGGTACCGGTGGCACTGCAATCCTGGTCGGACGTGGCCAATGTGCGTTTCGTCGAGACCTCCGGATTGGCCAATATCAATCTGGGCGCCTCTTCCACCACCCAGGGCGGCGGCACCTACACCCGCAAATGGATTTCCGGCCCCACCACCATTGCCCGTGCCAATATTTGGCTCAGCACCTCCTGGGCATCCAATCAGCAAATGGATCCCGGTCAATATGGTTTGACCGTCCTGATCCATGAATTGGGCCATGCCTTGGGCGTCAACCATTCGGGCAACTACGATGCAATCAATGGACAACCCATCGAAGCGGGACGTCTGTATGGCAACGATGACCGACAGCACTCGATCATGTCCTATTTCCAAAGTCCCGCCTATCTGAACCAACATCTCTATCCGTCGTCGCCCATGTTGATGGATATTGCGACGATCCAGGCCATGTACGGTGCCAACACCACCACCCGCACTGGAAACGATACCTATGTCTGGACGGATAAAGCCAGTTTCATCTCGGCGATATGGGATGCCGGTGGCACGGATACCATCAATGCGGGCAATCAGACCCTCCGTTCCATCATTGACCTGAATCCCGGCTCTTTCAGTTCCATCGGCGCCATGCCCGATGGCAGTGGCCCCGCCATCAACAATCTGGCCGTCGCCTACGGCGTCACCCTGGAAAACGCCATCGGTGGCAGTGGCAACGACACCCTGTTGGGCAACAGTGTGGCGAATGTGCTGACCGGCGGAGCGGGAGACAATCTGTTCAACGGTCGTGGCGGCAACGACACCCTCATCGGCGGGAGTGGCACCAACAGCTATCTGTTTGAAGGGGAATGGGGACAGGATACGCTGATCGCCCCCAGTGGCAACAATCTGCTGACCTTCAGGGATGTCGACCGCAGCCAGTTGCAATTTTCCCGCTCCGCGGACAACCTGATCATCCAGGGCAAAGGATCGAGCAATCAGGTGACGGTCAATGGCTATTATGCGGCCGGCTATTCCAGTGTTTTGGCAGATTCTGCAGGCCCCTTCACCTTTTCCCTCGTCACCACGACGGCTGCCGTAAGCATCACCGGGGCAAGCCTTTCGGTAACGCCGGTCGCCACGTCGGGAATGGTCGCCTCATCCCGCACGGGAGAGAAAACGACCGGAACGGGCAGCCCGGTGATCTTAAGCGCCATACCCGTGTCGACCCAGAATCGGGTAAGCGGAAGCGATCCCGGCGATCCTTTGATCCTCTCCGCTCTGGCCGTCAATCACACCAGAAGGGGAACAAGCAACCCGGAGGCCCTGGACGCCGCGCTGGTAACGGTCAGAGACCGCTCGGGCGGAAATGGACTGCACGATCCTGCCGCGCCGACCATGGCAACCGGGCAACCTCTGGCCACCCGTCTGGCTGGCTTGCGTGCCAGCGCCATACTGTCCCGTGACAACAACCAGGACACTCCATTCACCGTGACGGCCAATGCGGGCAACCATGCCGGGCAGACGCATCGGGGATTGGCCCTTGGCAATGATTATGTGGGAGTCGAGGGTTATGCGGACAAAGCGGATTATTCTTTAAATTTCTCTGGCGACAGTGGCCACTCTCCGGACCATGGATTGGGCTTTCATGCGCCACTGCACCCCCTGACCTATCGCGACGGCACCGGACCGGGGATCAACACGTTTGCCATGGTGGAGGATCCCGGCATGTCCAGGGCGCCTATGCTGGGCACTCTGGTCGGCAAAAGTTGAAAAAGACGGGACCGAAGGAGGACGCTTATGGAAAAACCGGTGGAAACAATTTTTGCCCATACCCTTGGACGAGCCGATTTGATCGGCGGCGTGGTTCGCTGTGAATGGACGATTCTGGTCCCGGATGACCAAGAGTCAGAATCTCCCCGATCGGTGACCACCCATGCCCTGATCATGCCGGTTGATGGATTCTTGCGCGCCTTCACCACGTTGGAAGCGTTTGTCCACAAGTTGACCGCAACGAAGGGGATTGGTCCGCAAGAAGAACGCGGGAAAAACCGAGAGGAGAAGAATGGCGTCCACCTGGAAGAGCCGTCGGGTGGCATGCCAAGACCGCCAACCTCCCCCAATTTCATGTGACCTGTTACCCAACCGTCGCGCCGGACTTCCATGGAGACTCTCAGCACACAACAACAGACCGCATTGAAAACCCTGGAAATGGTGGCCCGCCATCACGAAATGGATGTCAGCGTGGAGCGCATCATCCACGATTACGCCATCGGCACGGCCCCCATTGAGTCCCGTCTGCTGTTGCGCATCGCCCATGACCTGGGCTTCAAGGCCAAAAAGGTCGCCATGAACTGGGACGAATTGACCCGTCTGGGGGCGGCCTATCCGGTGATTGCGCGTTTGAACAACGGCAACAGCGTGGTGTTGGCCGGTCTGCGTCAGAAAGATGGGGTCGAAGAGGCGGTGGTGGCCGACCCCTTGGCGGACCGGGCTGGATTCATCTTTGTCGGCCGTGACCATTTCGAGGCCATGTGGCAACATGAGGTGATTTTAATCAAACGGCGTTACCGCTGGGACGACGAACAACAACCGTTTGGTCTGCGCTGGTTTGTGCCTGAATTTCTGCGGCAGGGGTCACCTTTCGCCCATGTGGCGGTGGCTGGATTGTCCCTGCACGCCATCGGGTTGATCACGCCGCTTTTTTTCCAGATCGTCATCGACAAGGTGCTGGTACACAACAGCGAGGCGACCTTGACCATCCTGGGAATCGGGGTGGTCATCGCCATTTTTTTTGAGTCGATCCTGGGCTTTTTGCGCAACTATCTGTTGTTGCACACCACCAATAAAATGGATATCCGTCTCGCCTCCCGCACCTTCGCGCATCTGCTGTCACTCCCCCTGACCTTTTTCGAGAACCGCTCCTCCGGTGTGATCATCAAGCATATGCAGCAGGCCGAGGTGATCCGCAATTTCATGACCGGAAAACTCTTTTCGACGGTCATGGATACCTGGGCCTTGTTCATCTTCCTGCCGGCGCTGCTGTTTTACAGCGTGACCATGACCATGGTGGTGGTACTTTTTTCCGGGCTGGTGGGGCTAACGCTGCTGGTGGTGATGCCCATCTTTCAGAGGGAGATCGAACGGCTCTATCGTGCCGAGGGCAAACGGCAAGGACAACTGGTCGAGGTGATTCACGGCATGCGCACGGTCAAATCCCTGGCCCTGGAGCCGGGATTGCGGCGCAGTTGGAGCGACAGTTCGGCCCAGGCCATCACCATGCAGATGCGGGTGGGCAAAATCTCCATCAGCGCGCAAGCGATCATCGGTTTCTTGGAGAAATTGTTATCCGTGGTGATTGTCTGGCTTGGGGCGGTGCAAGTCTTCCAGGGCGCGCTCACTGTTGGAGAATTGGTGGCCATTCAAATGCTGGCTGGACGGGTCAGCTCCCCGCTGGTGCAACTGGTGTCGCTGATCAATGAATTCCAGAAGACGGCCATGTCGGTACGCATGCTGGGTGAGATCATGAATCACCCGCCGGAACAGGCCATGACCCAGGTGGGGTTGCGTCCGCCCCTGCAGGGAAAAATCACCCTGGAAAGGCTGACATTCCACTATCCGGGCATGTCGGTGCCAGCACTCAACGACATCTCGCTGACCTTTGGCGCCGGCAGCATGGTCGGAATTGTGGGACGTAGCGGTTCCGGGAAAAGCACGCTGTTGCGTCTGCTACAGGGGCTGTATCTGCCGCAACAAGGGGCGATCCGCTTTGATCAGCACGACATCCGGGAGTTGGATTTTTCTCATTTGCGCCACAATCTGGGGGTGGTGTTGCAGGAGAGCTTCTTTTTCCGTGGCACGGTGCGCGAAAACATCGCGCAATCGTTGCCAGGAGCCTCGTTCAGCCAAGTGGTGACCGCCGCCCATCTTGCCGGCGCCGATGAATTCATCCAGCGTCTCGCCCAAGGCTATGAAACCCTCCTGGAAGAGAATGCCGGAAACCTTTCCGGCGGACAAAAGCAACGTCTGGCCATTGCCCGGGCAGTGCTGTCCCAGCCGCCCATCCTGATTTTCGACGAGGCGACCAGCGCCCTGGACCCGGAAAGCGAGGCGATCGTGCAGGACAATATGAGCCGGATCGCGCAAGGGCGGACCGTAATCATGGTCTCGCATCGTTTGGACACGCTGATTGACGCCGATCAAATTTTTGTCCTGGAGCAAGGGGAGGTGGTGGATATGGGTACCCATCAGGCGTTGCTCTCCCGGGAAGGAATTTATCGCCATTTATGGTACAAGCAGCATCGTCATGAATCGTGACCCGTCCATGAAGCCTGATGAAACGACCTCCGACCCGGTGGATGGAGATGGGGTGATCGAGGTGGTGGAACGGTTGTATGAGCGGGGCCAACTGATCTTCCAGGAAGGAGAGAGGGGCGATTGCGCCTATCAGGTGGTGGCAGGCCAGGTAGAGTTGTTCAAACAGTCGCAGGATGGTCCGTTTCGCTTGGCGATCCTGGGCAAAGGCGAAATTTTCGGCGAAATGGGCGTGATCGACAACACACTGCGCAACGCCTCTGCCCAGGCCCTGGAGTCGTTGACCCTGCGGGTCTATTCGCGGGAGGCCTTTTTCCAACTGCTGCGTCAGCGTCCGGAAAGTGCCCTGTCCGTGATCAAAATGGTCACGGCGCGGTTGCGTCAGGCCGACGACAACATCGCCCATCCTGATCGGGTGCAGACGGTCGGTGCGCATCCATCCCATCCATCGGGTTGGTGGAGGGGATGGTTTGGCGACAATGCCCGGCGTTTTCGTCGGGTGCGCCTGGAATTCCAGCCGGACGCCATCGAAATTGAAGAGCAACCGCTCCCCATGGCGGCCCGACTGATTTTTTTCACCTTGATCCTGTTCTTTCTGGTGGGGGGAGGATGGGCCTCGCTGGCGCATCTGGATCGCATTGTCAGTGGCGAAGGCAAACTGGTCACACGGGCATCCAGGATTTTCATTCAGCCTTTGGATACCATGATCGTTCGTTCCATCGATGTGCAGGTGGGACAGCAGGTCAAAGCCGGACAATTGTTGGCCCAGTTGGATCCGACTTTTGCCGAGGCCGAGGCCATTTCCAGCCAAGCCTCCATGCAGAGCTTCGCGGCGCAGGTGCAACGACTGACCGCGGAGCTTGAGGGGGAGACGCCCACGCAATTTTCCAAAGATCCCGGCGAGGAACGATTGCAACGCGGAATGCACGAGTCGCGTCGATTGGAGCGGAACAGCCAGCTGTTGGCCACCGATGAGACGATCCAGGAGTTGCGCGCCCGTCTGCACTCGACTCGTGAGGATCATCACGCCTTGCAGATCGATCTGGCCATCCTGATGGAACTGGAAAAGATGCGCCACGATCTGCTGGAGCAGGGTCATGGTTCCCGGGTGGCCTGGTTGGAAACCAAACGGCAATTAAGCACCTCCCAGCGTGACAGCATGCGTTTGTTGAGTGGCGTAAACGAAATCGGTCACAAATTGGCCGCTGCGGAGGCTCAACGCGGCGCCCTGACCGGGGAGTGGCGAAACAAGGATGGTCAAGAACTGATGATCGCCCAACGCGAGTTGATCAAGTTGACCGAAGTGGTGGCCAAACATGCGCGGATGCTCAAGCTGGTACAATTGACGGCTCCGGTTGACGCGGTGGTGTTGGAAATCGCGCCCCGCACGGCGGGTTCGATCATTCGCCAAGCCGAGGTGCTGCTCACCTTGATCGCCGTGGATATGCCGCTTCAGGCGGAGGTGAACATTTCCGCGCGCGATATTGGGTATCTGCGCCGGGGGGATCGCGCCAGGATCAAACTGGATGCCATCCCGTTTCAGCGCCACGGCACATTGGATGGCGAACTGTTGACCGTGAGCGAGGATATTTTTGAAGAGGAGATCGCCGGACGCAAACAGCCAATCTATCGGGCCAGGCTCTCGCTGGAGCAAAAAAATTTGCGTGACATCCCGCCAGATTTCCGTCTGATTCCCGGGATGAGTGCCATTGCCGAAATCAAAGTCGGAACCCGCAGTTTGCTTTCCTACTTTTTTTATCCCATCATGCGCACGCTGGACTCCGGTTTGCGAGAACCATGAAGGTGTATCAGTCTGTTGATAAAATTCATTGCAAGGCCATTACATCCGCAACCAATCCTTGGTTTGCCATGGTCTACTCAGTATATGTATCGAAATTGTATTCATGTGGGAAAAGAAAAACCGGTGGCCGCAAACCGGAACAGGCCTGACCAGCATCCAAACCATACCACGCATCCATTCATCCGGGAGAAAAAATCATGACCATGAACATACTCGGTTATGCCGTACAGTCCGCCGAAGAGAAGCTGGCCCCCTACCGTTTCGAGCGCCGCGAACCACGTGCCAACGATGTGGTCATCGAAATCCTCTACTGCGGCGTCTGTCACTCGGACCTGCATCAGGCCCGCAACGACTGGGGAGGCAGCATCTACCCCATGGTGCCCGGCCATGAAATCATCGGGCGCGTGGTCAGCGTCGGACCGGAGGTTACCCGTTTCAAGTCAGGGGACCGGGTTGGTGTCGGGTGCATGGTGGACTCCTGCCAGCATTGCGCGTCCTGTGAACAAGGGCTGGAGCAATATTGCGAGGCGTTCCCAACCTTCACCTACAATGCGCTGGATCGCCACGACAACAGGCCCACCTTCGGCGGATATTCCGAAAAAATCGTCGTGTCGGACCAATTCGTGGTGAAAATTCCCGATGGCATGAATCTGGCCGAGGCAGCACCGCTGCTATGCGCCGGAATCACCACCTGGTCGCCGCTGCGCCACTGGAAGATCGGCAAGGGCAGCAAGGTGGCGGTTATCGGCCTGGGCGGGCTTGGCCATATGGCGCTGAAACTGGCGCACGCCTTGGGTGCCGACGTGTCGCTGTTCACCCGTTCGCCGGGCAAGGAGCAGGATGCGCGGCGTCTGGGAGCGCACACGGTCGTGCTCTCCACCGACGAAGGGCAAATGGCCGCCGTGCAAAGACAGTTCGACCTGATCATCGACACCGTGCCAAGCGTCCACGATCTCAATCCCTATCTGCCCACGCTGACGCTCAACGGAACGCTGGTGCTGGTCGGCTATCTGGGGGATCTGCATCCCATGCTCAATACCGTATCGTTGATCATGGGACGCCGATCCGTGGCCGGTTCCGTCATCGGCGGCATCGCCGAAACCCAGGAGATGCTGGATTTCTGCGGCCAGCACGGCATCACCTCCGATATCGAGGTGATCCGGATCCAAGAGATCAACGAAGCCTACGAACGCATGCTCAAAAGTGACGTGAAATACCGCTTCGTGATCGATCTGGCTTCCCTGAATGCCTGAAAAAACGAACCCTGGCGATACGATGCAACGCCAGGGTTCACACCCTTCCGGCCAGGAACCGGTCGAGTAGTCGATCATCTTTGTTTCATCCAGCCCATCGCCGCACCCCGACCCGCTTCACAGGATAGTCATGACTGGCAACGCGGGTACGGCAAGCGGTTCACGTTTTAACGACAAAAACCAAGCTCACTCCGTGTCCCGCTGATCCTCCACCGATCTCAAACTGGTGCGCACTTCCACGACGCCTTTGTCGGCGTTCAACAGGCGGTCGCACAACTGTTGCACATCGGCATGGATCTGTTCAAAGGTGCAGGATTCATCCACTTTCAGCACCAGATCCAGATGAATCCCCTTGCGGGAATAGTTGGGTTGCAGTCGAATCACTCCGAGGACCGGTTGACCAGCCGGGATTTCTCCCACGATCCAGGTCATGATTTCCTGTCGTGTGGCGAGGATGGGCACATTGCTCACCAGATCGTCTTCGGTATCGACATGCACCACCACCTCGGTGATGGCGATCACATGTTGCAACAGACTGAACTTGACCTTTTCCGCCACCTGATGGCCTTCGGAAACAGTCAGATGCATCGGCACCACCACATGGACATCCACAATGATATCCGGTCCCAACTGCCGGGGAGTGACGAAATGGGCGGAAATCACTTCGGGGATGTCGTGAATCACCTGATTGATCTGTTCCCGGATCTCTTCGTCCACGGCTTCCGTGGAGTCGGTCAACTCCTTGATGGCATCATGTCCGATTTCCAGACCCACCTTGCTGACGAAAAAGGCCACGGCCACAGCCGCCACGGGATCAAGAATCGGATAGCCCATCAAGGCGCCCCCGATGCCCAGCATGGCGGCAAACGAGGAGATCGAATCGGCCCGATGGTGCCAGGCATTGGCCATGATGATGTTGGATTTTAGTTTCCGGCCCACACGCACGGTGTAATGAAACAGGGCTTCCTTGGTGGCGATGGAAATCAACGCCACCCAAAACGCCATTTGACCGGGTGCGGTCAATTTGTCCGAGCCCATGCGCTGGACCGCGTCCACCACGATTCCCACCGCCACAAGCAGCAGAATGACGGCCAGCAACAAGCTGATCAGCCCTTCAAATTTGCCATGGCCATAGGGGTGTCCCTCATCCGGTTTTTTGCGGGCGATTTTCATGCCCACCAGCACCACCAGATCGAACAGCAGATCCGCCCCCGAGTGAAATCCCTCTGCCACCAGGGCCGCCGATCCGGTCATCAGGCCAATGATCAGTTTCCCCAGGGTCAACAGGGTATCACCCGCCGTACCCACTTGCGTGACCCGCTTGGCTTCGACATAACGGACATCCCTGGTACTCGTGACCCCGTGTGACCCGTGTGACCCGTGCGACCCGTGTGGCATCATGATTTCCCCTGACTTGAGAAAGATTGAATAGGAACAGCATGGCTTAAAAAGGCCGGCATAGGCAAGGTTACAAAGCCGATCGATCACGCCTACTGTTTCTTTTTTTCGTGCAGGAATTGTCCGGTCCTGGCGTCGAACTCGTATTCCATGACCGATCCTTGTTCATCGAGCACATCCACTTCATAGATGAACCTTCCCTTTTCGTTTTCCAATTCGACATCGATGAGATGTTTCCCCCGGACCCGATGATCGCCATTCAAGATGCGCTCCAAAGGCAGGATCTCCCCGGAGCGCACCATCTGTCGTGCCAATTCGTGGTCGGTATGATGGGATGCCTCCGGGACCGTTTCATGGGATTTGGCCAGACAAGGACTGATACCCCATGTCGCCACGAACAAGAAAATACCATGCCACAGTTTGATGCGACAGTCGGTCACCATCCGGCATGCAGATGCAGGGTTCATGGCGGTATCCTTGGTTGCGTGTTCACGGGGTATCAGGCCTTGGAGCGTTCACACGGAACGATTGGAGGATGGATTTTTTTCCCACACCCGGATCATGGCGCCCATACTGCCATGGCCAGACCATTGATGCAAAATACCCATGACTCCATGGACCACCAGATACAACCACATCAGGCTGCCCAACACCTCGTGGACCTCCTTGATGTCGTGGACCAATCCGCTCATGGCGCCATTTTTCTCCATGCCGAAGAAAAGAATGGTGCCACTCACCCCCAACAGGGTGGCGGCGATCAATCCCAACCCCTGAATGGCGCTGGCCAGGGGACTGGCTTGAGCGGTATCGGGCAGACGGAATTCACGCACATGGTTTACGTACCGTTTCACATCCTCGCGAATGGCTCCGTAGCGTTCCGGCGAAAACCAGGGAAACAGCAAGGCGAACGGGATGTCGCCCCCCCGCACCAAACACCAGATCCAGTGAACGATGAGCAAGACCAGCAACACTTGACCCCAAATCTCGTGCAATGCATAGAATGCATTCGCCGATCGTCCCGGTTTTGGGTGTATCATGAGCAAAGAGTTCAGGAGTTGTCCGGTGATGCCGATGGCCATCATCAGGTGCAGCAGTCGTGTGACGCGATCATAGAGCATGGTTTGAATCCTCGTTTTGTTTGAAGTAGATGAAACCGGATTTTAAACAGGCCAATATGAAATGAACCTGAAAAAATTGGCGCTGCATTTTTTTTATTAAAAAAAGTGAAAGGAGTCTGGTGTGCGTCTGTTACTGGTGGAAGACGACAACGCTCTGGCTGCGGGTGTGCAAGAGAGTCTGGGGCGGGCCGGTTTTGCGGTGGATGTGGCCTCCAACGGGGTCGAGGCCGAGTATCTGGGCAACGAAGAGCCGTATGACGCGATCATTCTGGATCTGGGATTGCCGGAACGGCCCGGTCTGGAGGTGCTGCGAAACTGGCGCAAGGGAAACAACAATGTTCCGGTGCTGATTCTGACCGCCTGGGATGCGTGGCACGAGCGGGTGGACGGATTCAAGGCGGGAGCGGATGATTATCTGGGCAAACCGTTTCACACCCAGGAGTTGATCGTCCGGCTGATTGCCCTGATTCGTCGCAGTCACGGCAGGCTGCAAAGCGCCGTGCAGGCGGATGGCTTGGTGCTGGATGAACAGCAGCAGTGCGTGATCCTGTCTTCCGGGGAGCTGAAGAAATTGACCGGAACCGAATTCCGTCTGTTGCGTTACCTGATGTTGAACCCGGACCAACCCGTTTCCAAAACCCGTTTGACCGAACATGTGTACGAATACGACGAAGACAAGGACAGCAACGTCATCGAGGTCTACATCAAACGGTTGCGCCTGTTGCTGGGGCCGGAGCGCATCGAAACCCGTCGGGGCCAGGGCTATGTTTTTCGGAGTCGCGTATGAACCCGTCGTTGCAAAACCGTCTGGCCATTGGTCTGGCCATGGTGTTGATTCCGGTCTTTCTGGGTCAATGGATCCTGATGAGTGTGGCCCTGAATCGCATCAACACCGAATACGTCACCTCCCGGCTCGCCCATGACGCAGAGGCGCTGTTTGTCGCCTTGCAGTTTCCCCCCGCTCATCCCTCGACGCCCCGACTGCTGCCGGCCCGCATCAGTCCCATCTATGTGCAGCCCTGGTCGGGTCACTATTATCATGTACAGGTGGGAGACACGGTATTCCGCTCCCGCTCGTTGTGGGATACGGAACTGGTGGTGCCGGAAATGGGATCCCGTGTCGTCGAAACCCATACCATGATGCAGGGTCCGCGCAACGAACCGATTCTGACCCTGGTGCGTCGGTTTCACAAGCAGGAGCAGACCATCACCATCCTGGTCGCCGAAGAGGTCAGCCTGAACGACCGGATCGTCCAGACCACCCAGGTCTGGTACGCGGTCATTGCCTTGTTGGCGGTTGTGGTGCTGTTGATCCTGCAACGGGAAATGGTCAAACGTCGTCTGCATCCTTTGAAACAGGCCAAAGACGAATTGCAGCAACTGGAACGGGGCACGTTTCACACGCTCACCACCACCTCGGTGCCGTTGGAGCTACTGCCTTTCATTATCGAGATCAATCGGTTGTGGTCGATTCTGGCCAATCGGCTCAAAAAGTCGCGGGAGGTCAGCGGCAACTTCGCCCACAACATCCGCACGCCGCTGACCGTCTTGCTGCAATTGACGGAGAAACCGGAACTGGATCCCCATCCCGCGTTGCGCACCCGGATGCAGCAGCAGATCCAGACCATCGGTGCGTTGTCGGGTCGGATTCTCAAACAGGTGCGCATGGCCGGCTCCACCCAGGCCGCCCCCCCCATCGACGCGGGCGCTGAATTGACCACCCTGGTGGAAATGATGGAACAGATGTATGCCCACAAGGCCATTCGGGTGGAGGCCCACATTCCCGCCGGGTTGTCCGCCGGGTTGATGATCTCGATGGATCGGGAGGATCTGCTGGAGTTGGTGGGAAACCTGCTGGACAACGGCTGCAAATGGGCCAAAACCACGGTACGGTGTACGGTGGAGCGGGATTCCGGGTTACAGATCACCGTGGAAGACGATGGTCCCGGCTCTCCCCCGGAGCAGTTTGAACAGATCCTGAAACGGGGCGGACGGGCGGATCAGAGCATGCCCGGTTATGGCATCGGTCTGGCGGTGGTGCAAGAGATTGTCACGGTGTACAACGGTGAGCTGGTATTGGGGCGTTCCGAGGCATTGGGGGGATTTCAGGTTCGGGTGCGGCTGGATGCCAGCCGCCTGCTTTATGCCTGACGATTCCTGACGGGAAAAAATTCCCTCACAGGGATTCGGCGTTTTGCAGCCGTTTGCCGGGGAGACCCCACTGAAACAGGGCCAGACCGGCAAGAATCAGGATCGTACCCAGAAGCAATCCGCCATGGATCTGTTCCCGGTTGAACGCCACGCCGAGCCACAGGGCCACCGCCGGAGAGCTGAGGGTGACCAGCGAAGCGTTGGCGGCGCTGACCCGGCTCAACAGATAATAAAAGCAGACGAATCCAAGCCCGTTGCCCACCAGTCCCAGATAGACGATGGCCAGTCCGGAGCGGGTATACAAAGCCTCGGTGGGCCAGGGTTCTCCGGAGAGCAAAAACACGATCAGAAACAGCGGAAAGGCCACCCACAGAGATCCGGCGGCGACCCACATGGGAGCGATGTCCCGATTCCATTGTTTGATGCCGACATTGCCCGCCGCGTAGATGACCACGGAGAGAATCACCGCCGCGATGCCGATGGGGGTGTTTTCTCCCGCGATGCCGGAGTGGGCGAAGATCACCACCAGTCCGAACAGCCCCATGAGCGATCCGATCCACTTTTGCCGGGAGAAGGGTTCTTTCAACCAGGCCGCGGCCATCCATCCGGTCAGGATCGGTCCCAGCCCGAACAGCACCGAGATCCAGCCCGAGGGAATGTAGCGAGCGCCCCAATAGACACACAACATGCTGCCGAACAGATTGAGCCCGGCAATCAAGGAGACCACCAGCAGTTGTCCCAGGGAGGGTGCCGGGTGTCGTTTCAGCCAGGGGATCAGCAACAAGAACAGAACCACTCCGATACCGATACGGGCCATGACGGCAAAGCTATAACTCATGCCCGCCTGACTCCACTGAATCGCCAGGGGGGTGCTGCCCCAAATGAACGTGAGTGTCAAAAACGCCATCCAGATTGGCATGAATCCGATTCCGTGCGAGTCAGGTTACCCCCGAAAGATTTCAGTATAGGCCTGCTGTTCATCGGATGCAAAGCCGGGCTGCTACCCTGGAGCGAAAGCAAGCGGAAATGGTGACCGTCTCTGGAGAAACACCCCTTCTAAAGAGGCGATTGTAAGAGTCTGTGGGAGCGGTTCCAAACGGGTTGCAGGATGGGGCACGCTTATTGCGATCGTTGGGTTTGTCGATCTTAAGGATTGGCTTGCAAAAACCTTGTCGCGCGCCATCTGGCCGCCCTATTAGGATGCCCTGACGATGAAACCCGTTGCCAATCGGTCCGTATCGAAAACCCTCCATCGGTCCTTGCTGTGCGCCCTGGTGACCCTGGGCATGACCGCCACCATGGAGCGTGAACTGTTGGCCGCCTCCGGAACTCCCACGGAGAGCCAGACGGTCCAACCGATCCGAAGTTCCACCCGGACCCCGTTGCACAAGGCGATCGAGCTTGGGGAGCTGGAGGTTGCGATGCAACTGGTGGCCACGGGTCAAGACATCAACGTGCCGGACAGTTTCGGACTGGTTCCTTTGCATTTTGCGGTGATCCAGGGAAACGCGTCGCTGGTGAAGGCTTTGCTCGACAAAGGCGCGGAGGTCAACCACCGGGATCAACGGGGGGATACCGCCTTGCACATGATCGCGGCCAACAGCGGTTCCGAGGAGTTGACCCGCCTGTTGCTCGGGAAAGGGGCCAAACCCGATATACGCAATCGCACCGGTCAAACCCCGCTGCACTGGATTGCCGCCGAGGGAAAACTGGGACTGGCCCGACTGATGCTCACGGCCAAGGCGGATATCAATCTTCAGGATGAAACCGGGGATACTCCCCTGCAATGGGCGGCGGAGGCCGGACACGACAAGATGGTCGCCTTGCTGGTGGAAAACGGCGCCGATCCCAATTTGGCCAATGCCCTGGGTCGCACGCCGTTGTACTGGGCGGCCCGTTCCGGGGACATTCCCATGGCCGAATATCTGTTCGCCATGAAGGCCAAGCTGGATGTGCGTTCCACCACTGGGGACACGCCCTTGCACTGGGCGGCGGGAGAAGGACATGGCGCCATGGTCAAGTTTCTGATCCGCTGGGCCAGCGACATCAACCCCACCGCCGAATATCAGGAAACCCCGTTGCACTGGGCCGCCATGCACGGTCAAGAAGAGGTGACGGCCATCCTGTTGGCCCACGGCGCCAATCTGGAAGCCAAAGACAAGGTGGGCAACACCCCCATGGCCCTGGCCAAACAAAAAGGTCACGAAGCCGTGGTCAAGCTGCTCGCCGCCCGGGAGAACGCCCTCAAGACCGCGAAAAATGGATCCTCGTCGCTGCGGGTGGCGGCCAACCGACCCAACCTGGAACCTTAGATCCCGGTCTGATTCTCCCCTCTTCCCCCGGAAAAAATCGTTTCCGGGGGATTTTTTTTTCATTTTCCGATCCATTCGCATGCCATGGGTTGCGTTTCGGGCGACGAGCGGGTATATTCCCCTGCTGTTTTTTTGTCGCTTTTGAAGCGGAAACCCAGACCGCTCCATCCGGTGACGTGATCCATCCGTTCCCATTTGATTTCGGATATTCTGAATCCATGTCCATCGAAAAAATGCGTATTTTTTCCGGAACCGCCAACCCCGAACTGGGACGCCGGATCGCGGAATACCTCTCGGTGCCCATGGCCAACGCCACGGTCCGACGCTTCGCCGATGGCGAAATCTTCATCCAGATCGACGAAAATGTGCGCGGTCGGGATGTTTTCGTGGTGCAACCCACCTCGAATCCGGCCAACGATCACATCATGGAACTGCTGATCATGGTGGATGCCCTGCATCGGGCCTCGGCGGGACGGATCACGGCGGTGATTCCCTATTATGGTTACGCCCGTCAGGACCGTAAAGAGGCCGGACGCACCCCCATCACCGCCAAACTGGTGGCGGATCTGCTCCACGCCGCCGGGGTGCAACGGGTGTTGACCCTGGACCTGCACGCCGGTCAGATTCAAGGCTTTTTCAACATGCCGGTGGACAACCTCTACGCCACGCCGGTGCTGTTGGCCGCGGTACGCAAATGGGGCATCGAGGACGCGGTGGTGATCTCCCCGGACATCGGCGGAGTGGTCCGGGCCCGTTCCTACGCCAAACGGCTGCATGTCGATCTGGCGATCATCGACAAACGTCGTCCGGCCCCCAACGTGGCCGAAATGCACCACATCATCGGCGAAGTGGAAAACAAACACTGCATCATCGTCGATGACATGGTGGATACCGCCGGCACCCTGACCAAAGCCGCCGAAGCCCTGTTGCGTCATGGGGCGATGTCCGTGGCGGCGGTCTGTTCCCATGGTGTGCTTTCCGGCCCGGCGGTGGAGCGCATTCAGTCGTCGGTGTTGACGCGCCTGCTGGTGACGGACACCATTCAACTGAGTCCCGAGGCCATGGCGTGTCCAAAAATCGAAATGCGCAGTGTGGCCCCGCTGCTGGGGGAGGCCATCCGCCGTATTTGCGACGAGGAGTCGGTGAGTTCCCTGTTCGTGTAAACGTGCATGATGGGGGGAGCCCCCCTCACCCCCAACCGTGAAAGCGAAAAACGACTTTCACGGCAAAATCAACCGCTGATTTTTCCATTTTGGGTGATCAGGATTTTCTTTAAGTAAAGGAGTGGCATCATGGCTATGATTATGGCTCAAACCCGTGAAGGTCTTGGCAAAGGGGCCTCCCGTCTCATGCGTCGCAATGCGCGCGTTCCCGCCGTGCTGTATGGTGGAACCCGCCAGAACCGCAATCTCTCCCTGGATCAAAAAGATCTGCTCAAGCTTCTGGATACCGAAGGCTCCGGACTGCGCACCCATCGCCAGGACATGGTGATCGATGGTGATGTCCGCGTGGCGGTGCTGCTGCGGGACTACCAGATCCATCCCGTGACCGGCATGCCGGTGCATGTGGACTTCATGCGTTTCGATCCCGACCAGATCATTCACGTCCGGGTTCCGATCCATGTGAGCGGCGAAACCAAATGCCCCGGCATCAAGGCGGGTGGCGTGATGGACGTGATCCAAAAGGATGTGGAAGTCCACTGCCGCGCCGATGATCTGCCCAATTTCATCGAAGTCTCGATTGCCACCTTGGACATCGGTGACGCGGTTCATGTCAAGGATCTGGAACTGCCCAAGGGCGTGGAAATTCCCCACGAGGACAACTTCACCCTGGTCACCATCGTGGGCACCCAGGCCGAAGCCGTTGACGCCACCGTCGAGGGGTGATCATTCGGTTTCGCTGCCACGCTGACTGACAGGATGATCAGGCCGTGAAGCTTCTGGTCGGGCTTGGCAATCCGGGCGAAACCTATGCCCGGACCCGTCACAATCTGGGACAGGATCTGCTCGCGGAGGTGGTCCGTCGTTTCGGAATGCCTGCCGGCAACAAGCGGTTCCAGGGGGTTTTCGGGGATGGACGGATCGAGGGGGAGCGGGTTTTCTGGCTGGTTCCCGAAACCTACATGAATCTCTCCGGGGAGGCGGTTGGCGCAGCCATGCGCTATTTCCGCCTGACCCCTCCCGATGTGATCGTGTTTCACGATGACGTGGATCTGGCCTGCGGCAAGGTCCGCATGAAAGCCGGCGGCGGCAACGGCGGACACAACGGCCTGAAATCGATTCAACAGATCATCGGATCTGCGGATTTTATCCGGGTGCGCCTGGGCGTGGGTCGTCCTCCACCCGGTATCGATACGGCCCGTTTTGTGCTGGCCGGATTCTCGCCGGACGAGCAGATGGCCCGTGATCGGTTGTTGGAACAACTGCCTCCGGTGGTTCCCTGGATACTCAAGGGGGATCTCAACGCAGCCATGAACCGTTTGGGTCTGGAGCGGGACAAGCCCCCCCATTCTTCTTAAAATCAACACCATTCAAGGAGCCCCCTCATGGCCGTGAGATGTGGCATCGTGGGACTGCCCAATGTGGGCAAGTCCACCATTTTCAATGCCCTGACCGCAGCCGGCGCGGAGATGGCCAACTATCCGTTCTGCACCATCGAACCCAATCAGGGGGTGGTGGCGGTGAACGATCCCCGGTTGGACGCCTTGAGCGCCCTGTTGAAATCCAAACGGACCATCCCGGCGGTGATGGAGTTTTTGGACATCGCCGGACTCGTGAAAGGCGCCAGCAAGGGGGAAGGACTGGGCAATCAATTTCTGGGTCACATCCGTCAGGTGGAAGCCGTGGCCCATGTGGTGCGCTGTTTCATCGACGACGACATCACCCATGTCCACGACAAGGTGGATCCGGCCCGTGACATCCAGATCATCGAGACGGAACTGATGCTGGCGGATCTGGCCGCTTTGGAGAAACGTCACAAATCCATCGCGCAAAAGGCCCGCTTCGGCGACAAGGATACCAAATCCCTGGCGGCCCTCTACGACACCCTGATGGCCGGACTGGACGCGGGCGTGCCCGTGCGACGCCAAAAACTGACCCCGGCGGATCAATTGGAGATCCAGGAATTGTTCCTGTTGACCGCCAAGCCGGTGATGTATGTCTGCAATGTGGCCGAGCATGAGGTGGCCGCCGCGCAGAAACCCGGCGCACATCCCCTGGTGGATGCGGTGCGCGCCATTGCCCAGGAGGAAGGGGCGGGCATGGTGGCCATTTGCGGCTCCATCGAGGCGGAAATCGCCGAGTTGAACGGCGAAGAGCGGCGGGCATTTCTGGAGGATCTGGGGCTGGAAGAGTCCGGATTGGATCGCATGGTCCACTCCGCCTATCATCTGCTGGGATTGATGACCTATTTCACCGCCGGTCCCCAGGAAGCCCGGGCCTGGACCATTCCCCAAGGTTCCACCGCCTATGACGCCGCCGGAGCCATCCACACCGATTTTCAACGGGGTTTCATTCGCGCCGAGGTGATCGCCTACAAGGATTACATCGCCTCGGGTGGGGAACTGGGCGCCAAGGAGAAGGGTCTACTGCGGGTGGAAGGCCGGGACTACCTGGTGGTGGATGGGGATGTGATGCACTTCCGGTTCAACGTGTGAACCCGAACGACCCCGAGCGCGCCGGGCTGGTGGTGACCACCGCCGATCCGGAGTTGCTCCCGGAGGCGGAAACCCTGGCGGCTAGGTTTGCCTTGCCTTTGCTGGCGTGGAACGAGACCGGGGATCGACTGGTGTTGAACGTGACTCGGGAACGCTGGGAACTGGTGGAGCGGGTTCGGGGTCGGGGCCAACCGGTTGGTGTGGAATTTTCCGCCGCCATCGCCCAGGCGCGGCGTCAGGAGGGGTTGCGTCAGACCCTGGCCCGGGCGGTGGGTCTGAAAAGCGGCGTGCGGCCCCAGGTGCTGGACGCCACACCCGGACTGGGACGGGATGCGTTTGTGCTGGCGGCCTTGGGATGCCGGGTGGAGATGGTGGAACGCTCCCCGGTGATTCACGCCCTGCTGGAAAACGGCTTGCAACGCGCTCTTCAGGCCGGACTTCCGGAAGCCGAACGCTTGACTCTGGCTCTGGGGGAGGCCAAAGAGCGTCTTGGCCGATCCGGGGATGGGTTTTTGGCGCCGGAGGTGGTCTATCTGGATCCCATGCACCCGGAACGCACCAAAGCCGCCCTGGTGAAAAAAGAGATGCGCCAGTTGCGCGCCGTGGTCGGGGACGATCCCGACGCCGAGGCCTTGTTGCACACCGCCCTTCAAGGGGCGCGTCAACGGGTGGTGGTGAAACGGCCCCGTCTCTCCCCTCCCCTGGCCGACAAGACGGCCCATGCGGTGGTGACGGGCCGGACCGTGCGTTACGATCTTTATTTTACAGCCTGATGCCCATCCAAAAGACCAAAAGCCTGCCGTACCGATCCACGTCACCCCACCTTTTTTTCCATGGAGATTCCCTTGAGCCATACCGGACTGCCCGGCATGGGCCTGCTGGCCCACTGCATGATCCGGGACCGCCATGCCTTGCGGAAACGATTGCTGGATTTGACCCGGCAAACCCGGAATCCCAACACGCCCCCCGAACCTGCCCGGCTGGAAGCCCTGCGTGCCGATCTGGAACGCTCCCGCGCCGAACGGGAACGCCGTCGCGCCGCCATTCCGGCCCTACGTTTTCCGGAGGATCTGCCCATCACCGAGCGTCGCGTCGAGATTGCCGAAGCGATCCGCAAGAGTCCGGTGACCATCGTGCGGGGGGCGACCGGCTCGGGAAAGACCACCCAACTGCCCAAAATTTGTCTGGAACTGGGCCTGGGCAGCGGGGGCATGGTGGGGGTGACCCAGCCGCGACGGATCGCGGCCCGTTCCATCGCCGATTTTCTGAGTCGGGATCTGGGGGGGGCCGCCGAGCGTCTGGTGGGACACAAGGTGCGCTTCAACGACCACACCGCCTCTGAGACCCTGGTCAAGATCATGACCGATGGGATTCTGCTGGCCGAAATCCAAAGCGATCGGCTGTTGACCCGTTATGAGGCGATCTTGGTGGACGAGGCCCACGAACGCAGCCTCAACATCGATTTTCTACTGGGTCTGCTCAAGCAGATCCTGCCCAAACGTCCGGAATTCAAACTGATCATCAGCTCCGCGACCCTGGACGCGGACAAGTTCGCCCGTCATTTCGATCAGGCTCCGGTGATCGAGGTGTCGGGGCGCACCTATCCGGTGGAGACCCGCTACCGCCCGAGGGTGGTGGAAGCCAGCGAGGAGAACGATCTGGAGGAAGCGGAAGAGTCGAGCCTGGAAAGCGCCGTGGTCAGTGCCGTGGCGGAGTTGTCCCAACCCGGCATGCATGGGGATATTCTGGTTTTTCTGCCCGGAGAGCAGCAGATCCGGGAAATCGGCGAAACCCTGGGCAAAGGAATGGGACCGGGGATCGACATTTTGCCCCTGTTCGCCCGTTTGTCGGGTGCGGATCAGGAGAAAATTTTTCAGACCGGGGGCAAACGGCGGGTGATTCTGGCCACCAACGTGGCCGAAACCTCCATCACCGTGCCGGGGGTGCGTTATGTGGTGGATTCGGGACTGGTGCGCATCAGTCGCATCAGCGAACGGATGCGCATTCAACGGCTTCCGGTGGAAAAGACCTCCCGTTCGTCGGCGGACCAACGCCAGGGACGGTGCGGTCGGGTGGCGGAAGGAATCTGCATTCGACTCTATTCCGAGGAGGATTACCTTTCCCGTCCCCAGTTCACCGACCCGGAGATTCTGCGCACGCCCCTGGATGCGGTGATCCTGCAAATGAAGGCCATGCGCATCGGCGAGATCGAGGTATTTCCCTTTGTCGATCCCCCGGCTGCCCGGGCCATTGGCCAAGGCATGCGTTTCCTGGAAGAGTTGGGGGCCATCGATGGGGATGGTCATCTGACCCACATCGGCAAACAGGTGGCCCGTTTTCCCCTGCCTCCCGGATTGGGACGCATCCTGCTGGAGGGGGGACAACGGGGACGGCTTCGGGAGATTCTGATTCTGGTTTCGGCCTTGTGTCTGCCGGACCCCCGGGAAGAACCCCAGGAACGGCGGGATACGGCCCGCCAGTCCCATGCCCGCTTCAAGGATGTCCAATCGGATTTTGTCGGCATTTTGAATCTCTGGGGGTTCATCCAGCAAGGCCGGGTGGATTATCCCTCCAACAACGGATTCCGCCGTTTCCTCAAGGAGAATTTCCTGTCACGGGTGCGGGTGCGGGAGTGGCTGGAGATTCACACCCAACTGGAGGAGATGAGCCGGGAGATGGGCTTGCGTCCCAACGAGACCCCCGCCACTTATGCGGAGATTCATCAGGCGTTGCTGCCGGGTCTGTTGGGCAACATCGGCTGCAAAAATGATCTCAAGGAGTTTGCCGGCCCTCGGGAGACCCGTTTTTTCATTCATCCCGGCTCCGCCCTGCACCGCAAGCCACCGGCCTGGATTGTGGCGGGGGAATTGGTGGAGACCTCCCGTCTGTATGCCCGCACCTGCGCCCGCATCGAGCCGGAGTGGCTGGAAGTGGCGGCGGATTCCTTGTGTCGTCGCTCCTACACCCTGGCGCACTGGGAAAAACAGCCCGGACAGGTGATGGCCACGGAACGGGTCACCCTGTTCGGCTTGATCCTGATCGCCAACCGCAAGGTCCATTTCGGGCCCATCAATCCGGTGGAGTCTAGACAGATTTTCATCCAGTCGGCCCTGGTCGAAGGACAGTTCAACTCCAGCGCGCCGTTTTTTGTCCACAATCAGGGTCTGATCGCCGAGGTGCGGGAACTGGAACACAAATCCCGCCGCCGGGATCTGCTCACTCCGGATCCGGAACGTTACGCCTTTTACGACGCCCTGCTCCCGGCCTCGATTCACAGCGCTCGCCGTTTTCACGAATGGTACGCCGAAGCCCGCAAAAAGGATCCGCGCATTCTGTATTTCGGTCGGGAGGATGTGCTGCGGCGCGACGATGGAGAGATCAGCGGCGAACGTTTTCCCGGTCATCTGATCATCGATGGTCAGGAGTTCGCTCTGGAGTACACCTTTGATCCCGGCGGCAACAACGACGGCGTGAATGCCCGCATTCCCCTGTCCCTTTTGAATGGTCTGTCTCCTTTGCCCTTCGAGTGGCTGGTGCCGGGACTGTTGCCGGACAAGATTCTGGCTTTGCTGAAATCCCTGCCCAAGTCGTTGCGCCGCCCCCTGGTGCCTTTGCCCCAGAGTGCCGAGTGGTGCATGAGTCAATTAACGAAACCTGTAGGCTCCTTGAAGGTTACGTTAATTCAATTATTGAAATCCAGAAACGGCTGTGATATCCCCCTGGACGCTTGGCAAGGGGAGACCTTGCCCGATCATCTGCGCATGAATTTTCTGATCGTGGACGACTCCGGCACCCGCGTGCTCGGACGGGGCCGGGATCTGGAGGCACTGCGCAGCGAACTGTGCTCCGACGCCCGTGAACGGCTCTACAAACTTCCCAAGACCGATTGGGAAAAAAAAGGCTTGACCCGTTGGGATTTCGGTCCGATTCCCGAACAGGTGATCCTGGATGCCGGCGGGATACGGATTCACGGCACCCCGGTTTTGCAAGACGACGGGGATTCGGTCTCCTTGCGGCTGATGAACGATCCAGTGGGCGCGACCGCCGTCACCCGACAGGGCTTGACCCGGCTGTTCATGCTGCATCTGGCTTCGGTACTCCAGGGGATCCGGCGCAGCCATCCCCTTTCCCACGAGGCCGCCATGGCCTTTTTGACCCTGACCATGGGCAAACCCGCTCCCCAGGTGGCCATGGTGGATCAGGTGATCGGACAGGCCATCACCCAGGTGTTTCTGCCGGCGGAAGGATCCATCATCCGCGATCCGGATGAATTTCATGCCCGACTGCAATCCGGACGCAACCGACTGGTGCCGGCGGTCGCGGCGGGCATGGCCCTGGCACAACGCATTCTTATCGCCTATGCCCAGGTGCGCCGCTCCATTCAGCAGGCTCCGCCCCCGGTCCTGAAAGAGGCGGTCCCGGACATCCGGGAACAACTGACCCATCTGCTGCCGGCGGATTTCATGCGCTCCACGCCTCCCCTCTGGCTGGAACGGCTGCCGGTCTATCTGCAGGCCATGCAGGTGCGTCTGGACCGCTGCGCCCGGGATCCGGTCAAGGATACCCGTCAGGCGAGCGAAACCGTGCGCTACTGGCAGGAGTATCGCAAACGGGCCGAACGACACGCCAAAGAGAATCTGCACGATCCGGAACTGATCACCTTGCGCTGGATGCTGGAAGAGTTTCGTATTTCGTTGTTTGCCCAGGAACTGAAAACCATCCTGCCGGTTTCCCCCAAGAGACTGGCGGCTCAACTGCAAAAAACCATCGCATGATCGCAAAAACAAAGCATCATCCACCCCTGTGCGACCCGGTGGGCTGTCGGGGCATGGCCTCTCTTGGCAACGCACCAAGCATCCTATATGATCTTGATCAGGAGTGAATCACTCCTCATAACCGGTGTCCAGATTGCCGGATGGGCCATTCCCGGCGCCCAACTGTGAAAAGTTCATTGTGGAATCCCCATGAGCCGTGGCAACAGCCAGAATCCGCATCAAACCGTACACGCCCTGACCCCAGATTCCGGCGGACAGAATGCCACGTTCATTCATCGCCAGTTGGACCGGTTGGGACTGGCAACGCCTTTGATCGTCCTGATCGCGGCTCTGGGGGTCATTGTGCCGTTTTATCTGCTTCAGGCCCGGCCCCTGGCGGAAAACAACACCTTCATGCAGCAACGTCAGGTGGCGGAACGGGTGATTCACGAGTTCAACGCCCTGGCGGGTCAAATCGACGCCCTACTGCTCACCATGCGGGATTGGACCCGGGATGAACGCATCAGCCTGGATGATCCGGAGTCCTTCAACGGTTTGCTGATTCCGGTGATTGAACAACATGCCCTGGTCAGCAGCATTCATCTGGCCACGGACGCCGGACGGGAACTCATGCTGCTCAAAACCCCGGACGGTTGGAAAAACCGCATTTCCCATCTGCCCAAAACGGCGAATCGTCATCATTGGTTGTTGTGGCGGGATGCCCGCACCCCAAGCGGCGAAGAGTGGCGGGAACAAGATTACGACATGCGCCGTCGCCCCTGGTTCATCGGCGCCTTGGAAAGCACCGAGGAAGAGCACATCCACTGGACCCCGCCCTATCAGTTCGCCACCACCAAGGAACCAGGCATCACCGCCTCGATGGGCTGGACCGATCCCAAATCCGGTCAACGTTATGTGGTGGCCTTCGACATTTTGTTGATGGACATGTCCCGGTTTACCAACCGGTTGAAATATGGACACCACGGTCAGGTCGCCCTGCTGGACGCCGAAGGCAAGGTTTTGGGACTGCCGCATCATGAGCGGTTCCAGAATGACGAGGATATCCGCAAAGCCGTCTTGCAAAAACCGGATGCTCTGGGTCTGACCATCCTGTCGGCTGCATTGTCCCGCGCCCAGGGCGGCACCGAACACGAACTGCTGACCATCCAACCGGACTCCAAAAACAATGAACCCTGGCTGGTGGGCATTCATCGCCTGTTGATCCACCAGCAGGCGTTCCGGGTGGTGACCCTGGCCCCCGAAAGCGATGCCCAGGCGGTTTCCGGCCATCTGGTGGCGGTGCTGTTCGGGGTGATGGGAACGATTGCCCTGGTGGCCATGCTGGCCGCCTTCGGTCTGGTGAACGCGGTACGCCGCTTGATCGAACGGGCCTTTGCCGATCTGGAGGCCAGTCATGTCAACGTCGAGGGGCAGACCGCCCGCCGCACCCTGGTGGCCAAGATCGCCGCGCGTTTGCAACAGGCCCATACCCCGGTACAACTGGCGCAAACCCTGCTATCCGAAATCGCTGTGCCCTTGAATCTGGGACAAGGCGTCTTGTGTCTGTGGGACGAAGAGTCCGGACAACTCTCCGCCCTGGCCCGATACGGTGGCGTCGGTCAAACCGGCGAGGATCTGGCCCAGCCTCTGGGACCACTGTTGCGGCAATGCGCGGTCAATCGGGTTCCCATCACCCTGAAACAACCCGGACAGGACTATTTCCGTATTCAATCGGGACTCGGCGACACCCTGCCGGCAGCGGTGTCGATTCTTCCGGTGGAGCATGGGGGGCGTCTGTTCGCCGTGCTGGAACTGGCCACCTTCCGTCTGTTGGAAGAAGCGGATCACACCTTGTTGGCGGATCTGCAACCCATCGTGGCCATGAGCATGGATATTCTGCTCAGGGCCGCCCGTACCACCGAACTGTTGGCCGAAACCACCGCTGCCGTGGAACGCAGCCGTCTGATTCTCGAAGCGGTCAACAACGGCATTGTGGGACTGGATCAGGATGGAGTCATCACCTTTGTCAATCGGATGGCTCTGGAGATGCTGGGCTATCGCGAAGAAGAGACCATTGGCCAACCGTTTCATTTTTTGATTCATCACAGCCATCCGGATGGTCGTCCTTTGCCCATCGAACACAGCCAAATCCTCAGAACCCTGCGGGACGGCAAACCCCGCTCCCGGGAAGACGAAACCTTCTGGTCCAAACAGGGTGAGTCTCTGCCGGTGGGCTGTTCCACCACCACCATCAATCGAAATGGACAAGTGATCGGTGCGGTGGTGGTATTCCACTTCAGGCGCGGCCACCATTTTCACGAAAGAGCCAAACGGTTGTCGGGCCTCATCCCCACCGAAACCCCATCGGGTTCCCAGGGAGCACCATGACCATGACCGTCGCTTTGAGAAACTGGTTGCTGCTCAAGCCCCGTCAGGCGATCCTGTTGGCCCTGCTGCTGGCCCTGTTGGCGGGTTTCCTGGCCAGTCATCTGTATCAGGATCTGATGGTGGAAGATTTCCAGATCCTGCTCGACGGTCAGGTGCAACGGGAGGCAGCGCGCCTGGAGATGGAAACCATACGCGGTCAGGCGATGGGGGTGGCTTCCCTGTTTGGTCTCAACGAACCTCTGCTCAAGGAACTGGTGTTGGGCAAGCGCACGCCCAACGATCCCGATGGACTGGCCCGCATGAAAACCGCACGGATCATGCTTGGCGCGGATGGCATCTATATTATGGACAACACCGGAAAAATCGTTGTCCACGAAACCGATCACGAATTGAGTGTCGGGAAGAACATCAAGTTCAGACCCTATTGGCAACAGGCCATGGCCGGCAAACGGAACGTCTATCTGGCCGTGGGATCCAAATCCGGGGAACGGGGCATTTATGTGGCCGACGCCATCCGGGAAGGCACCTCCCAAAGCGGGACGATCATCGGCGTGGTAGTGATCAAAATGCTGGGAGAGCAGCTCGATCAAAGGTTGACGGGATTTGGTGTCAAGGCGTTGTTGCTTTCGCCCCAAGGGGTGGTGTTCGCGTCCACCCAGGAGGAGTGGCTGTTTGCCATCAACGGTCTGCCCACGCCAACACGGATCGAGGAAATCACCAAGCTGAATCAGTTCGGCAAAGCCTACGAAAATGGTGGACTTCCCATATCCCTGCCCTTTGACGCCACCGCACCGGAAGTCTGGATCGACAACAAGCGTCACGTTCGCTCCACGGCGTTGCTGCACTGGAACGATCCAGCCGGGGATTGGTCACTGGTGCTACTGGGAGACCTGGAGCCTGTGGTTCCGACGTCGGTGATGGGCACCATGGGTATTTCGGCGGGATCGGGGCTGTTCTTTTTGTTGCTGGTGGGTCTGCGGGCTTTCCGGGAATCCCATGCCCGACGCGATGCGGTGGCCAAAACCCAAGACGCCGCCGAAAAACTGGTGGCGGAGGTCATGATCAAAAGTCGTCAGGCCGAGGTGGGCGCCTCCTTGCAGCAGGCCCGCAACCTGCCGGGACTGGCCCAGGCCTGGTTCAAACAACTGAGCGATTTCCTGCCCCTCCATCAGGCCACTTTTTATGTGCTGGAAGCCGATCTCTCCGACGGATCGGTCCTGACTTTGGCGGGGCGTTTTGGCGACGATCAGGCTCCGGCCCGGATCCCCCTCGGAGAAGGATTGCTGGGACAATGCGCCCTGGACCGTCAACCGTTGACTTTCGATCTGCCGCCGGATGATTTCTGGCATATCGGATCCGCCCTGGGGGAGTCCGTCCCCCGGGCCATGCTCATTCTGCCGGTCATGCGCAGCGAGCGTCTGTTGGGCATTTTGCAACTGGCTTCCCTGGATCCGGACTTTCCCGAACATCGAACCCAGATCGAAGAATTGACCCCGTTGTTGGCATCCAACCTGGAAATCCTGCTGATCGCCCAGAAAACCGAAGAGACCCTGGCCGACGCCCAACAGGTGGAAGCGTGGTTCATGGCCGTGATTGACGGCATTCCGGATCCCATTGTCGTGGTCAGCGACCAGGGACAGGTCATTCTGGCCAATCAGGCGGTACAACAGGAGTTCGGCCATGAGGGACCATTGCCCGATATCCTGCCTTTGACCCGATTGCTTCCGGATGGTTTGACGGGCACTCCCGGGGTGGTTTCGGCTCTGCACCGGGACCGCACCCTCTTCAAGGTCAGGGTGTCCACCTTTCCGGTTCCCGCCCATCCCCGTTTTCAAGGTGGAATCGGTCTGGTGGTCCAACGCCATCCGCTTTGACCCCCCGCAGACTTGGAAACCATAAAACGGTCAAGGATCAAGGCACCATGGCCCCGTCGTATCCGGTCATTTTCCGGATCGTCTCCAGGCGTTCCAACAGCAGTTTGACCGCCTGATGCTGAACTTTCACCTTCATTTCCGCGGGCAGCAGGGAGAAGTGTTTTTCTTCCAATTGAAAGATCAAACACTCGTGTGTGGCCACCACATCCGTGGAACGGACCTGACGGGCCACGAAGGCAATCTCTCCGAAGATGCTGCCTGCGTGCAAGCTGGCCAGCACCACCCCGGGACTGCTCCGTTTCACCACCTTGACCGAACCGGTGACCAGGACGAACAGGGTACGATCCATGCCCCCTTCGCAGATGATGTATTCCCCAGGTTGGCAAATCTTGAAAAAGCCATTATGGTAGACATGCGCCATTTCCTCGGGGGTAAAATCCCGAAAAAAATCGATGCCGGTGAGACTCTTTTTGATCGACTCCAACGCACCCATTGTTCAACCCTCCATTGCCCGCTGGAACCATATCATGCACACCGATTGGATCGTTCTTCCGGAAAAACGCCGCGCCATACACAACCCGACCGGTTTGATTCTTGAATTCCGGGCCAGCACCGACGGATCCGGCGCCATGTCGGTGGATACCCCCAATCCCGAAGCCCTGCCCGATTCCCTGCGCGACCAAGCCGAGGCGTTGGTGATGGAGGCGTGGATGCTTTATGCCGAGGCATCCGAGCGTGCATTGCGGGATGAAGCGTAACAAAATCGGCCTGTGAGGCCAAGGGGATCATTCGGCGGTGACGTAACAGGGGCATGGAATCTGGGTGATGGGAGCATCCGGATGATCCAGACGGACCGCCGTGAGTTTGCCGCCGTAGACACAACCCGAGTCCAATCCCAAAAATCGACCGGTGCGGTTCAATCCGGCGATGGCCCAGTGACCATAGACCAGTCGCTCCCGGCCCGGCCAATCCAGGAGATCATGCCACGCACGATAAGGGGAATTCGGTTCCAATCGAAAGGCCTCCCCCCCGCTTTTTCCGGGGATCGACCAGACCACACGGCCATCCGGTTGACAAATGCGTAGACGGGTCAATACCGACAAAACGAAATGCAGGCGGGCCTGTTCGTCATCCGGGCCGGGATCCTGATCGGGCAGTATCGCGGGGAATTGGGCAAAAAACGGACCGATGCGAGCGTCATCCAGAAACAAGGCGTGCAGTCGCCGTGCGCAATCTTCGACTGTTTCCGGGGTCCAACCCGGCAGATAACCGGCATGGACCATGCGCACGCCCAATTCGGCATCGTGATGGATCAATGGCAGCCCCCGCAACCAAGCGTAAAGTTCCGGCAGATCCGGGGCCTTGTCGAAAAAATGCATCTGTCTGGAAAAAGAACGATCCGGACGACCGCTCAACCCACTGATGGCCCGCACTTCGTGATTGCCCATCAAGGAGATGGCCCGATCTCCCAGATCCCGGACAAAACGCATCGTACCCAGGGAATCAGGCCCACGGTTGATGAGATCGCCCACAAACCGCAACTGGTCCCGACCGGGATGAAAATTCACGGCCTGCAGGAGGGTTTTCAACTCCGGCAGGCAACCATGCACATCTCCAATGGCATAAACGGCCACGCGGTATTCCCTTTCAGAAAGACGAACAGGGTCAATCCATCGGTTCCGTGTGCCCCCAGAGGGAATAGGGGGTATGGACCAGACTGGCGTTGAAATAGCGTGAATCGGTCGAGACCTCCCGGCCGATCCAGGATGGCAACGCCACCTGCTGGTTCTCATCGGCCAGTTCCACCTCGGCCATAATCAATCCCTGGTTGTCCCCGTGAAATTCATCCACCTCCCACACCACATCCCCGATGGGAATACGGTAACGAATTTTTTCGATCCAGGGACGCTCGCACAAGGAGTTGAGCAAAATCCGGGCGTCGGCCTTGGGGATTTCGTATTCAAACTCCAGCCTGGAATATCCCTCGGAGATTCCCTTGATGGTCAAAGTGGCCTTTTCCCCCGCGATGCGCACCCGCACCACCCGCTCCTTGACCGTGGACAGAAATCCCTGTTGATACTCCACCCCCTGCCCCAGTCCGCGCCAGCCATCGCCTTTGACCAGAAAACGGCGTTCAATCTCTTTGCCCATGACAGTTTCAGTTCCTTGTGAGATCAGGGTAGCAGATCCTCGGTCCACTCCTCGTCCATGCCCACGAGCGGATCATCCCCGCGCAAGACGGAAGCAAAAGCGAGCATGGCCTTGCGGGCGCTGCCGATGGGATAATAATAGGCGTCCCAGTTGTCATTGCCTTCCCCATCGTGCAACGGAATGACATGATCGAACTTCCAGGCTTCGCGCATTTCGGTGAGGGCGCTGGAACACCGTTTTTCAATCTCCTCCAGGTCGCGCAACGACAAATGCAGCTTCTGGCGTGCGGTGCGGTGCAACAGTTTGCGCCGTTGCACCTCGGAGACGAATTTGTTGAGGTCCACCCCGATGGGCAAGGATTTGATATACAGAATCTCTTCCCGGGACAAAGGCGAAAGAAAAATCGATACCGCTGGATATTGCTCGAACAAACCCGCCTCCCGCAGGCGACCCGGAACAAACGGATTGCCCTCGAAGAAGGGAATCTGTCCGGCATCGACAATCCGCTGAATCTGGGCCACTTCCAAAGCCTGCAACTCACCGCGCACGTCGGCGACGATAAAACCATCCTTGATCCGCATCGCCTCGATTTCGCCACGGGGCCGGAAGTAACAATCGACGCCTTCCTCCTCGCCCGGTCGCGGGGGCCGGTCGTTGAACAAAACCAATTGTTTGAACCGGGCCATCAATTCGGGATAAAACATCCGCATGCTGCGGATCAAAGGCCCTTTGCCGATGCACGACGGCCCGGCGACCAAAACAAAACGCTGCATCCAGGAACTCCTTTTCGCAAGACGCTTCCGGCCGGTGCGATCACCGGCCGGACGAGCGGATTCAATACTCCATGCTTACAGGTCCAACTCCCGCTTGAAGATGGCTTTGTGGATATCCCCCAGACTGACGATGCCCACCAGTTTGTCACCGTTTTCCACCACCGGAATGCGACGGAAGCGGTGCAAATCCATCTGAGAGGCGGCCATCAAAATCGGATCGTTGGGGGAGACGGAAAAAACCCGTGTGGTCATCAAATCTTCCACCCGTTTGGTGAGGATCTCCTCATAGGTCTCTTCCATGGACTCGAAGTCCATTTGTTTCAGGGGATCATGCAAAAAAGTGCGGTAGCCGGGCAACAGGCCATTGAGGATATCTTTCTCGGAGATGATTCCGATCAGTTTATTGCCTGCCTCCACCACGGGCAGCCCACTGATTTTGTTTGTACAAAGAATCGCCGCGACAGAGCGGACGGAGTCTTCCCTTTTCGCGGTACGCACGTTACGGGTCATCACGTCTTGAACGAGCATGGGCGTTATCCTTGATTGGTGTCTAACGTCTGGGAAAACACTCCCGGTAAGAGCCCAAGGGTTTCCTATAATCTGTAATTTGTCAAGCAAGAAAAATTTTTTCCTTGCCCGACTGCCCCTTTCCAAGACCCGAGGAATGGATCATCACCACAGCATCCTCGGGTCCCACGGGACCAAATCGATAGTATCCCCGACGCACTCCCACCGACACAAAACCCAATCCCTGGTAGAGCGCACGGGCCGCCATATTGGAAACCCGCACCTCCAGTACCACACACTGTCCCGGCTTGACAGCGACCTCTTGAATCAACGCCTCCACCAATCCCCGTCCCAACCCCTGGCGCCGGAAGGCGGAGGCCACCCCCAGGGTCAACAGATGCCATTCGTCGAACAACGGACGGGCCACCGCATAGCCGGCCAGGGTCCGCTCCCCGGAGATCATCACCTTGAGCCAGCCACCCAGACGGATCTCCTCCAGGAACATCTCGACGCTCCAGGGAGCATGCGAAATCTCCTGCTCCAAAGCGGCCACCTCACCCACAACCGTTGAATCCATCGGCAGAAAACGTATCATGCGCCTGCCATCCCCGCACCGGCTGGCTCTTTGGCGTCGGCCCGTCGCAAATACTGAGGCTCCAACGCCTCCACCGGCAGCAACGCCTCCCGATTCACACGCCCAGCCATCTTTCCCAGCAAAGCCACATCCAACGACCACCGTTCCGGATTGACCATTTCGCAACCATGATCCAACAGGGGTTGAAACCGGTCCGCGTACATAAACAGACCGTTACCTGTCAGACACAACCGGGTGCCGGATTGTTCCCGCAATCCAAGCAACTCCCTGGCCAACTCTTCCGGATTCCACACTCCCGGAGCCAATCGCACCACCGGATCCGGATAGGAATGACTCTCATACACGGCAGCATACACCTCTCCCCGACGTGCGTCGAGAATCGTCACGATCCAGCCTGGTTCCCCCGCACCCGCCGCCACCACTTCCAAAGTGGAAAAACCCACCACCGGCGTGCCCAGAGCCAAGGCAAACCCCTTGGCCATCCCCAAGGCGATGCGCGCTCCGGAAAAGGTTCCTGGACCCAGAGTCACGGCAAACCGTTCCACATCCGCCACCCGCCACCCGCACGAATGCATCAACCGATCCAACTCCATCGGGAGCATGGCCACATGTCCTTCCGGCCCCTCGAATCCTCCCTGGGCCACCACCCGCTCCCCATCGAGCAACGCCACCCCACCCCTGGAAAACGAACTGTCCATCGCCACGATTTTCATGCGAAGAATCGGCGTACCGCCTCCATTTCATGAGTGACCGGCGCAGCCGGCAGACCGGCCAGAAACAATTTGCCATACCATTTGTGGGTCAAACGGGGATCCAGCACCACCATCACCCCCCGATCCGCCGTGGTGCGCAACAAGCGTCCAAGACCTTGTTTCAAAGAGAGAATCGCCTGTGGCAACGACATTTCGCGAAAGGCATTGCGACCGTTCAATCCCATCCAGCGTTGTCGGGCCGCCACCATGGGTTCACCCGGAGAGGCGAAGGGCAATCGATCCACCACCACCAAAGAAAGAGTCTCCCCCGGCACATCCACCCCCTCCCAGAAACTGGACACCCCAAGCAGTACCGAAGAGGTCTCTTTCTTGAAGGCGTCCAGCAAAGCCCCCTTGGCCGCATCCCCCTGACTGAAAACCCGATAGGGAATCCGTCCCTCCAACCCTTCCCGCACCAGTTCCAGCATGCGAAAACTGGTGAACAGACACAAGGCCCGACCCGAACTGATCGTCAACAAAGCGAGAATTTCCGCCACCACCGCCGAGGCGAATCCCGGATCCACCGGATCCGGCAAATGGCGCGGCAGATACAACAGGCTGCGGGTCGCATAATCGAACACCGGGGGCAGACAGCATACCGTCACATCGTCGGGTTGGAATCCCATCTGCTCTTGAAAGAAAACAAAACCCTCCGGTCCCGGAGAAGAGGTCAAGGTGGCCGAGGCAAAGATGGCGGTCTTGGCCCGGGGATGCAACAAGTCCCGCAAAATCGGTCCGGTCTCCAGGGGCGCGGCGGAAAGAAAAATCCCCCGATTGCGGGTTTCGTACCAGTAAACCCGTGACGGATCGTTCAAGGCGCGAATCAACCGGGTGGCGTCCTGCATCTCTTCGGCGCGCCGACCGCAGGCCGCCAAGCCCACCGAACGGGCACGATGGGATTCCAACGCCTCTCGAAAATGGTGCAAGGCCAACTCCACCGCGTGAATGGCATGGCCCGGTTCCTGATCCAGATCCTCCCGGGTCAGGCCGATTCTTTGATCTTCCATGGGAAAGGCGTTGCGCAACCGGAAGGTGGCCTCTTCCATGCCGGCCAATGCCCCCATCAGGGCATCATCCCCGCCTCCCACCTCCTCGAACTCCCGGCGGGTGTCCCGGACCAGATCCCGAAGCTTGTAATTGCTGATTTCAATGGCGAAAAAACGGGTGGCCACATCCGGGATCCGGTGGGCTTCGTCAAAGACCAGGGCGTCGTATGCCGGAAGAATCTCCCCGAAGCCCCCCTCCTTGACCGCCAGATCGGCAAAAAACAGATGATGATTCACCACCACCAGATCCACCGCCCTGGCCCTCTCCCGGGCACGGTTGAGAAAACAGGCCCCGTGATCCGGACATTTGCGACCCGGACAATGATCCCCGCCGGTGTGAATGGCCGACCACAGCACCAATCCCTCCGGCATATCCCGGAACTCGTCCCGTTCTCCGGTTTCGGTTTTTTCCGCCCAGGCCTCCAACCGCAACGCCCACTCCCGTTCCCGTTCCGGAACCGGCAGACCCGCATGCCGAAACGCCCGATAGCGATAAAGGCATAAATAGTTGGCCCGCCCCTTCAAGGCGGTAGCGGTGAAAGGATGCTCCACCGCCTGTCGCACCAAAACCAGATCCTTTTCCATGATCTGATCCTGCAACGCCTTGGTGGCCGTGGAAACGATCACCTTGCGACCCATGCTCAACAAGGGCAGCAGATAAGCCAAGGTCTTTCCGGTACCTGTCGGAGCCTCCACCATCAAGGTTCCCCCGGCGCGGGCGGTCTCCACGACCCGATGGGCCATGAGGGTCTGAACCGGTCGGGTTTCGTATCCATGGAGCGTGTTGGCCAGACGACTGCCGGAACCGAACAGCCCATCCACCAAGGTTTCAACATCCGAGGTTGTCATACTGCATTCTCAAAATCGACGGTCGATATAAAGATTGCAGGGTAACCCCGATTCAGGGAAAGTCGCAAGCATTGATGCCGCCCCACTCCTTTGTTAGAATCCCCTCTCATGGAAATCGCCCGCACATTCACTTTCGACGCTGCCCACCACTTGATCCACCACGACGGCAAATGCCGCCGTCTGCATGGTCACGGCTATCGGCTGGAACTGGTTTTCTCCGGACAGCCCCGACTCCCTGCCCCGGATGAGCCGCAATCCGGCTTTTTGGTGGATTTCGGCATCATCGATCGTCTGGTGCGTCAGGAACTGATCCAACAAAAACTGGATCACTACCTGCTCAACGAAACCCTTCCCGAACTGCCCTATCACTCCACCGAATATGTGGCGGCCTGGATCGTGGGCTGGTGCATGACCCATCTGGATGGACGGAGCGAACTGGGAACCACCCGAATCGCCCGGGCGCGACTGTGGGAAAGCGAACGGGCCTGGGCCGAAGCCACCCGGGAAGACGCCATTGGACTCGGATTCGCCCCCCCTTGAATCACGACGCTTCCCCACTTTATCCGATCTGTGACATTTTCGTTTCGATTCAGGGAGAAGCGAGCTGGACCGGGCGTCCCATGGTCTTCGTGCGCGCCTGGGGATGTCCCCTCTCCTGCCCCTGGTGCGATGAACCGCTGCATCGGGATCCACATGCCCGACAACTGCTTACCCGCGAAGCCATCCTCGCCGCCGTGGCCCAGGTGGCTCCGGGACTGTTCAACGTGGTGCTGACCGGGGGGGAACCCCTGGCTCTGCCGGATCTCTCCGGTCTGGTCTCCGCCTTCCAGCAAAACGGCTACTGGGTGGCCATGGAAAGCAGTGGTCAAGGTGGCCCCCTGCCGGATCCCCCGGTGGATTGGCTCACCCTCTCCCCCAAAACCCCGCTGCCGGAATCCTTTTATCAGGCCGCCAACGAGATCAAATACATCCTGGGGGCCGATTCGGGTTCTCCGGCCCTGATCCTGGAACAAGCCGCCCGGCACCCCAATGTCTGGGTCCAGCCCCGCGCCCGGGGAGACGCACCGGATCCCAGGGCCGTGGCCCGTTGCCTGGATTTGACCCTTCAGGCCAAAGGACGGCTACGTCTTTCCTTGCAAACCCACAAGTATATCGGCGCACGCTAAAAAAAATCGGATCCGGAAAGGATCATCCTCCCGCTTCTTCCCGCAGGGCGCTCCACAGTTGGGGAATGGTCTCGTCGTGACGGCCCTGCACATAAAATCCCTCGCCCCCATCCGCCACGGTCCGGGCGAGCATGGTTTTCCAGGGGCGGAAATAGTAGTCCGGATTCTGTTTGCCCGGCTCCTGGTTCACCGTGGCGGGCAAAGGCTTCAAGTCGCAAACCAGAGTGGTGAACCGGGAGATGGAACGCCTTTCCGACGCGGCCACGTTGCGCACCATGGACAGCGCCTTGAGATAGACCTCCGGAGCCATGACCGCGCTACCGAAATTGATCACCACCCCCTCTTCAAGACGCTCCAACAGGGCGGCGAATCGCAAAAAATCCCGGTGGCTGGTCTGGCCATAAGCCGCGCCGTCGCAGTTGGCATGGGGATGGATGATGTCATGGCCGATGCCCACATGCACCGTGGCCACCACCCCGTGACGCCATGCCCCGGCCAAAAGACTTCGGTTGGCATAGGGATAATCACCCTGGGCGATCTCCTGCCCCACCGCCTCCCCCAGTCCCAAACCGTTTTGGGCCGCCGTGGTAATGATGTCGTTCAACCGTCCCGTCTCTTGCCACATGCCAAACTGGCCATCGCGAATGTAACGGGCCACGCTTTCCGTGGTGGCCCCGATCAGCGCCAGCTCAAAATCGTGGATCACCACCGCGCCGTTGACCGCCATGCCGGTGATCCATCCCTGTTCAAACCAGTCCAGCAGATAGGCCTGCACCCCGGAACGGGGCACATGTCCCCCGAGCATCAACACCACGGCGGCCCCACATTCCCGGGCCTTGAGGATCTGCCGGGCCACCACCCGCAAGGAATCGTGGATCACGGGTCGCGGGACAAGGGGAAGCAGACTGGAAAGGTCCATGTCGTGTTGCCGTTCCGCCAGAGGTCTGAGCCGTAAACGACGACAATCAAATTCACGATAATCAGCGCGGGGCATGATCGAGCCTCACTGGGGGGATGTCGGGAGAGATGCTACCAAAAACGGGGAATAAAGTCCGCGTCATTCGCGAAACGCAAGGTATCGCCGGACTGTTCGATCACAAACAATCCTTTGCGAATGGCAAAGCGGGAGACATTCTCATCGATCACCATGGCCGCCACCGCGCCAATGGCCCGTTTGTCCGCATAGGCTGGCAGAAACGCCTTGAACTCCTCCAAACGGGCCAAATGTTCCCGCACATCCTCGATGGAAAGCTTGCTTTTGACTTCAACCAGCACCACGGCATCGGTATTCACCACGAACAGGTCGATTTCCAGATGACGACTACCCGGCAGATCCGCCTCCACCCGACGGCTCACCATGTGGACCGGAATCCCCCGTTGCGCAAATAGGGTCTTGCAGGCCGGCGCCACCAAGCCTTCCACAAACTCCCCCAGACGACTGCCCAACCGGTCCAACTTGCGATCCGTCTCCTTCATTTGCGCGCTGGTGGCCTTGATCATACGGTCGGTCTCTTGGAGCTTAAGGTCGGTCTCCTTGAATTGCAGGGCAGTCTCCTTGAACTGCCGGTCGGTCTCCTGCATTTTCCGATCAGTCTCCTTGAACTGCCGGTCGGTCTCCTGAAACAAAAGATCCAGTTTGGCATTTCGTTCACGATTTTCGCGAACCATGGCCTGAAACATCTCCCAGACACTATCAAAGGTGGCGGCTTGTGGCATGGCGATTACTCCGGGTTGTCGCGGATTCATGAATCACAGCATACCCGATTTTCACCAGTCAAGAAACATCCTTTTCCGCGCCTTCTTTCGATGTCGGCAAAAATTCAGGGTGCCCGCAAGCGACACGAAGCAATCGCGGGGCAAGGAGGGTCTTTACCAAAAACGGGGGATAAAATCCGCGTCATTCGCGAAACGCAGGGTATCGCCGGACTGTTCGATCACAAACAATCCTTTGCGAATGGCAAAGCGGGAGACATTCTCATCGATCACCATGGCCGCGACCGCGCCAATGGCCCGTTTGTCCGCATAGGCTGGCAGAAACGCCTTGAACTCCTCCAAACGGGCCAAATGTTCCCGCACATCCTCGATGGAGAGCTTGCTTTTGACTTCAACCAGCACCACGGCATCGGTATTCACCACGAACAGGTCGATTTCCAGATGACGACCACCCGGCAGATCCGCCTCCACCCGACGACTCACCATGTGGACCGGAATCCCCCGTTGCGCAAACAGGGTCTTGCAGGCTGGCGCCACCAAGCCTTCCACAAACTCCCCCAGACGACTGCCCAACCGGTCCAGCTTGCGATCCGTCTCCTTCATTTGTGCGCTGGTGGCCTTGATCATACGGTCGGTCTCTTGGAGCTTGAGGTCGGTCTCCTTGAATTGCAGGGCAGTCTCCTTGAACTGTCGGTCGGTCTCCTTGAATTGCAGGGCAGTCTCCTTAAACTGCCGGTCGGTCTCCTGCATTTTCCGATCAGTTTCCTGAAACAACAGATCCAGTTTGGCGCTCCGTTCGCGATTCTCGCGAACCATGGCCTGGAACATCTCCCAGACACTATCAAAGGTGGCGGCTTGTGGCATGGCGATTACTCCAGGTTGTTGCTGATTCATGAATCACAGCATACCCGATTTTCACCAGTCAAGAAACATCCTTTTGCGCGCCTGCTTTCGATGGTCCGGGAGAGACCATCAGGCCGAATCGCTCAAGTTGGCAGAATCCGGGGCACCCGGGGCGCCCGCAACCGGAAGGCATCCGGCATGCCGGAACCGAGCAGCGGGGTCAGATAGAACTTGAAGGCGTCGGTGACATCCGTGCCCTGGGCATTGATGAACATATCGGGCATGGTGCGGGTCTTGCCGGCCAGAGAGATCATGGGATCCAGGCGGTATTCCACCGCATAATGGCCCATGCGATGGATGGTCACCGAACCGCAGGCATGGTTCCACAGGGCGAATTGACAGGCTTTTTCACCCACTTCCCGGGCTTCGCGCTGGTCTACATCCGAGACCACCCCGAGAAACGACCGTTGCAGATAGCCGAAGGTATCTCCCCGCACCCGTTTGATGCCCAGATTGTCGCGGATGGCGTTGGTGAGCAGATCGGCCAAGGCACCGGTGCCGGACAACTGCACATTACCATGGGCATCTTTTTCCAGGGTACGGGCCAGCAGGGAAGAGAGAATCGGAGTGCCCTGGGCGTCGTGGATCCCCTCGGAGACGGCGATCACGCAGCGACCCAGTTTGTCATAGATGGATTTGACCTCACCCAGAAAATGCCCCATATCGAAATTGCGTTCGGGCATATAGATCAGATGCGGGCCATCATCCCGGCATTTGCGCCCCAAAGCCGAAGCGGCGGTGAGAAAGCCGGCGTGACGCCCCATGACCACCCCCACATACACTCCCGGCAAAGCCCGGTTGTCCAGATTGATGCCGGCGAAGGCGCTGGCCACGAATCGGGCTGCGGAAGGATAGCCGGGGGTGTGGTCGTTGACCATGAGATCGTTGTCGATGGTCTTCGGAATATGGATGGTGATCAGGTCGTAATGGGCCTTTTTGGCAAACTCCTCGACAATGCGCAGGGTATCCGACGAATCGTTGCCGCCGATGTAGAAAAAGCAGCGTATATTGTGAGCCATCAGGACTTTGAGGATTTCCGCGCAATATTTTTCGTCCGGCTTGTCCCGGGTGGAGCCCAAGGCCGAACCGGGGGTATCCGCGACCCGTTCCAGATTGTGGGTGGTCTCCTGGGTGAGATCCAGAAAGGCTTCGTCGATGATCCCGCGCACGCCGTACAGCGCGCCGTAGACCCGTTCCACGCGGGGGAACTTGCGTGCTTCCAGCACCGCGCCCACCAGGGATTGATTGATGACCGCCGTGGGGCCGCCGCCTTGGGCGACCAGAACTTTGCCGGGTTTCATGGCTATCCTTCCTTCGTGTACTTTTCTTTCAAAGGGTCCGTGACAGGAGCCGGAGTCCACCCCGACACCAGTCTGCACTATTGGTCATTTTTCATCGTCATGCAACGGTTTTGAGCAACGGTTCACCCGGAAACCGGCATGAAACAGATACGGCTGTTCCCCTCGGGCGTGGAGTGTGGCCAGACTCCACCCCGGACGCCCCAGGGAGTCGGTCAACGGCAGAATGGCTCTTCGGGCGAGGGTCAAGGCCCGATCCACCGCCGTGCCCGCAGCCAATTCGCGATACAAGGCGCGCAGAAAGGGGATGGATTCTCCCGCCAGCAAGGTTTCCGGCCAGGCCAGGGCCATGGAAAACGCTCCCGTGGCGACGATCCCCTGAGCCAAGGCCCCGGTGGCGGCCATGGGGGGAGCCTTGCCCGATTCACGACCGGACAGGATCATCAATCCGGCCCCGGAGTGACGCAACAGATCCCGGACCATCTCTCCGGAAGTACGGGCGTCGGCTTGACCATCCGGCTCCTCGAAGGCAAAAAAGCCCTGGGTGCCCCGGATCAACGCCGGCCCGGACAGATGAATCACATGGGGTTGCCATTGATGGATGGCCTGTTCCAGATCTGCCCATCCCCGTCCTGACGCGATGTGGGCTTCGATTGCGGGTGCGTCCGGATCCTGTTCCCGTTCCTCCGGGAGGCAAAGCCGGAAGGCGTTTTCTTCCTGCACCGCCTCGGGCCAGTCAAATCCTTGCGGGGAGCAGGCCATGAACAGCAGGCGCAATGGACCCGGAGAAAGGGCGCGACAGCGGTTCAGGGCGGGCAGGCCAAAGGGACGACGTTGCACGCCGAAACGGTTCGCCAGTCCCAGAGGTTGACCCTCCGGGGGCACCAGGGCCTCCCAGGGCAGATGCACCAGTTCGGCCACATCCGAGGTCACGGCCAGCATCACCGACTGGCCTGCCGGCAGTTGTGGCATGACCGCGTCCCAATCCGGGGCGAGCCACAGATGAAACAGTTCGACCCCCACCGCCAGGATCGCTTCTGTAGCCAGGATTCCCGGACCAGGGGATTTCAGCAGTTGCCGACTCCCATCGACCACATGACGCAACGTGGCCAGATCCCCTTCCGTGACCAAACGGGGCGGCGAGCATGCACGACCCTGCCATGACAATTGAGTCGCAAAGCCGCCTTCGGAACGAACGATTCGCAATTCCAACGCGGGATTCACGGCGCGCACACCCGGGCGGCTATGGCGCGGGCCTGGTGACGGATCTCCTCTTCTCCGGGGATGATCCGGTTTCTCATCAGGATCTTGCCATCCACGATCATGGTGTCCACCACGTGCCCGGTGGCGGCATAGACCAGATTGGAGACCAGATCGTGTTCCGGGGTCATTTCCGGATCCTCGTTTTTCAGCAACAGCAAATCGGCCCGTTCCCCGGGAGCCAGACGACCCGACCGACCCAGCAGGGATGCCCTGGCACCGGTGGCCACCTCCCAGGCTTCATGGGCCGGCAGGGCGGTGGGATCGTGTTGGGCGTGTTTCTGGATCAGGGCGAGAAATTTCATCTCCTGGAACAGGTCCAAGGAGTTGTTGGAGGCGGCCCCGTCACTGCCCAGGGCAATCGGAATGTTGCGGGCCGCCGCCTTGGCGAAGGGAAACACCCCCCCCACAGCCAGTTTCATGTTGGAGACCGGATTGGTCACCAGCGTGGCGCCACGGGCGGCGATCAGATCGAGTTCGTCGTCGTCCAGCCACACCCCGTGGGCCAGCAGCACACGGGGGGTCAACAATCCCTGGCGATCCAGATGCACCGCCGGACGGACCCCGTGTTGTTGCAGGCACTGTTCCACCTCGTGGTGGGTTTCGGAAAGATGGATGTGGACCGGCAGGTCATGCCGTTCGGAAAACGCCGCGGTCCAGCGCAGACTGGCGGGGCTGACGGTATAGATGGCATGGGGTGTGAGGGTGAAACGGACCCGTTCGGAATAGCGACTGGACTCCTCGAAGGTCTGCTCCGTCAGACGACGACAGGCGGCGGCCTGATCTTCGCCGGCCACGTCGATCATCACCGCGCCCACTCCCGCCCTCAGACCGCTCTCTTCCACGGCCCTGGCCATGCCGTGAAAGTGCCAGTACATATCCTCGAAGGCCACGGTCCCGGAGCGGATCATCTCCAGACAGGCCAATCTGGCTCCCCAATAAACATCGTCTGCGGTCAGACGGGCCTCGGCGGGCCAGATGCGGGTTTGCAGCCACTGCATCAAAGGCATGTCGTCGCCAAAACCCCGGAACAGGGTCATGGAGGCATGGGTATGGCCGTTGACCAGTCCCGGTGTGGCGGCCATGCCCTGGGCGTCGAGAAGTTCCGAGTGGTCCAGAGGGGTCAGGGCCGATCCCATGGCCTGGATGCGACCCTGGGAGATTTGAATGTCGATGGGTGCCGGCGCCCCCGGCAAACGGGTGTTGCGAATAAAAAGGTTCATAGCGAAAGCGTCAGCAGAAGGGTTTCGAGAATCAGCAGCAGTTGCGATTCGTTGGCTTTGACCTGTTCCTTGAAGGCGGCGAAGGTGAGGGGGGATTCGGTCAGGCCATTGGCATAGTTGTCCACCACGCACATGGCGGCGTAGGGCACCCCCAGATCGGCGGCCAGCACGCATTCCGAAGCCACGGTCATGCCCACCACATGGGCGTGGGGTTGATACATACGGATTTCCGCCGGGGTTTCAAAGCGGGGTCCCTGGGTTTGCCAATAGACCCCCTTGTCCCGGGGTGCCGGCAGATCGGTTTTGCCCCACACCTCCAGGATGCGTTGACGCCATTCGGCATGGAAGCCGGGAGTCTGGTGTCCCCGGGCATCCTCGAAATACGACAGATTGACGTGAGGCGCCAAAAAATCATCCGGCACCACAAAGGTGCCCGGCGGAATGTCGAGACGCAGGCTACCCACGGAACTGATGGCCAGAATCCGCTTGGCTCCGGCCAGATGCAGCGCCGAGAGGTTGGCCTTGTGGTTGATCATGTGGGGGGGCAGATAGGTGCCCAGGCCGTGACGCTGCAAAAAGAGCAGACCATTTTGCTCCAGCAGCGTGACCGCTCCATAGGGGGTCTGGATACGGCGCGGGGCCGCATCCTGAAAACGGCGGGACTCCAGCAGGCTGGTTCCGCCAATCAGGGCAGTGGTCATTCCTTGTGGTCCGGGACGCTGGAATCTTCGGGAGGCATGGTTTGAACGGTATCCGGATCCACGGCAGGCTCACGGGACCAGAAACGCCACCAGGGTTTTTTGGCAGTGTCGGCAGAGGCATCGGCCTGGGGCGGTTTCGCCTCCAGAGAGGAAGACTCGGATCCGGTTTCCGGTTTCGCCGGTTGGGCCGAAGGGTGAAGATTGGTGGCCGGTTTGGCGTAACTCCGATCCCACAGCCAGTTCACCCAACCCTGATCGTTGTTGGCTTCGGGCATGGTGGTGGGATCCCAGGGTTTGTCCTGGAAGTTCTTTTGCACATCCCGCACCACGCCGTTGGAATCGAAGGTGATTTCAAGACGGTTGGCCACCCGGGAAAAGGTGCGTTGCACGTTCTTGAATTTGCGATCCTGAATGTAGAGCCAGCGGTTGCCATGGAAGGGATTGACGAACGTGGGCGGTCCCAGCCATTCGATCACCTGGTTGCGGGTGGTGACGCCGGGTTGGATTCTCGCTGTGGCATCCGGGGTCAAAATGACGCCGCTTTCGTGGATCTGAGCTTGACAGCCCGCCAGGGCAAAGGCGACGATTACAACACGAGACAGGGACAACGGGGAGCGATGGGGTCTGTTCATGGTTTTCCCGGACAGGTGAAACGGTAGTATGGGTGCGTCCCATGATACCCATTGACGCAGGCGGGAGCAAAGTTTCCATGTGGTGGTTTGCGCGGAGTTCGACAAAAAAAGATCAATCCCACGGGTTGCGACCCTTGGCCATGGGGCTTTACGACCGTCTGGCCACCCGTGCCCTGGCCCTGACCGGCGGGGAGCGGCTGGGCATTCCGGATGATTTTCCGTTACGATTCGATGTGATGATCCTGCTGGTGGCCGGCATGCTGCACCGGTTGCGTCATGCCGAAAACGGCAAGGAGCTGTCCCAGGCCCTGTGGGAGATGACCTATGAGGGATTCGAGGAGAGTCTGCGCAGTCGGGGGGTGACCGACATGGGCATGGGACGGCGCATGAAGAAATTGGTGCTGCAAGGCACAGGCCGTCGCGACGCCTATCTGGCGGCCTGGGACGGACAGGATCCGGAGGCCCTGCGGGCCGCCGTGGCCCGCAATGTGTTGAACGGCGCGGATCCCACCGACACGCGCATCGATATCGTCTTGGCCGAGGTGGAAAACAGCGCCGTTGAGTTGCCCTCCGAGTAAGGGGCGGCTCATTTTTTCTAAGGAACGCTCGCCAGAAACTGCCGCAACCCCTCTTCCGCCAGCGCCCCCCCCTGATTGAAGCTGATGTTGTGGTGGCCGTGAGTCTCCAGGTAGCTTTTTTGCGGGGGGCAGGCGGCCTCGAACAAGGCCCGACCGTGACGCGAAGCGATCACCTCGTCATCCCGGCTGTGGATGATCAACAGCGGCAGGCACAACTTCTGGATTCGTTCCAGATTATCGAAACGGATCCGGCTCAACAACCGGATGGGCAGAAAGGGATAACGATCCTCTCCCACGGCGGGCACCGACAGGAAGGTGCCTTCCAGAATCAACGCCCGGGGAGGATGACGGAGCGCCAACCAGGTGGCCGCTCCCCCTCCCAGGGAGTGCCCGAAATAGATGATGCGTTTGGGATCGATCTTGAGGCTGTTGGTGAGGTGGCCGTAGGCGGACAGGGAGTCGGCGTACAGTCCGTCCTCGCTGGGTTTTCCTTCGCTTTGGCCGTAGCCTTGATAGTCGAACAGGAAAACGCTCAAGCCCTGCCTGCGGAACAGCTCCACGTGGGCCCGCAGTCCGGATACGACACTGGCGTTGCCATGAAAAAACAGAATCACCGGTTTTTGTGGCTCTCCGGGAATCCACCACCCATGCAGGCGCTGGCCCTGGCTGTCGAAAGCGGCGTTTTCGTAACCCATGCCCCAGTCTGCGGGGGTGGCGTTCAAGCCCCGTTTGGGATGAAACACCATGCCGCTTTGGGCAAAATAAAGATATCCGGCGATCCCCCCATATCCCAGCACGACCAGCAGCAGGACCCCAACCAGAATCCGCCGCATCCCCCCCCCGCCGGGTTGCGATCCAGCCCGTGAGATCATGGATCCATCCGGGCCAAAAAGTCCGGTACCTGCCGAATCATGTCCCGCAACGCCTCTTCCCGCACCCGCTGGGCCGCTTCGTCCAAAGAGAGCCAGACCCGTTCCCGGAAGCTTTCCAGCCAGTGATCCCGCACCTTTTCCACCCGCATGACAAACACCTCGGCCACGCAGATGCCGCCCCATTTCTCGTACTCGAACACGCCGATGGACTGCGGCCATACCCGACCCTCGATGCCCGCCTCCTCCAAAGCCTCCTTGGCCGCGGAATCCGCCGGGGAAAGCTCCGGCTCGACGATTCCCTTGGGCACGATCCAGCGGCTTTTGTTGCGGGAGGAGATCATCAGTACCTGCAAGGCGTCACCATTCATCCGCACCGGGATCACCGCAGACTGTTTGTAGTAATAATCCGGAAATTGACTCATACCCCTGACTCCTGAGCGACATGAAAACCGATCCACCGCAAAGCGATCCTTTTAAATCCCGGCACCACAACCATAGCAGCAATCCGCCTGTCATGCCACCGAACACGCCCCACCGCAACGACAAATTATGTACATGAACTCGACAAAACCGACCCGGAATGGCTACCATGGCGATCCATGAGACCTTTCGTCCCCTGCATGATTTCCGGCAACAGCGGTCATGACGCTGCCGGCAGGGAGTGGAACCATCCATCGCATCCCAACAGGAGCCAGCTTGCATCATGGGCGTCATCAAGAAGGTGCTGTACCGGGGCCAGATTCTCGGCAAACCGCGACATCGCAATCTTTTCCTCGATATGGAGGAAAACATTCACATCCACTACCGGGATCTACGCATCGAACTGAGCCGGAGCGAATTTGAAGAGATCAGCGAAACCTTCCGCAAGCAATCGGCGGAGTTGCAGGCGATCATCCATGAAAAGGAGTATCAGGATGGCAAACTGGCCAATGCCAATCAGGATGACGTGCGCATCTGGACCGAATCCCAACTCAAGCACGAGGTGACCTATCATCCCCGACGGGTCTCCATCGAGGCGTGCAGCGACGGATATCATCTGCACTATCGCAACTACAAGATTCTCATCGACGAGGCGGATTTCCGCGAGTTGGCCCGACAGTTCCAACGGTTGGATCCCGACGCCCCGTGCGCCTCCACCTACGCCGAAGTGCTGGAACTGCTGGAAGCCAATGAGTTGGATTTCATTCTGGACTCCGGCAACGCCCCAGCCGAAACCATGAGCCTGCGGGTCGCAGCCCACCATCTGCCCAAGGTCCGCGACATTTTCAAGCTGATCGGTTTTACCCACGAGGCGACCCCGGAAGGCAGCCTTTATCAGGGCAATCCCCTCAAGGTGCTGGTGCGGGGGGAGAAAAAAGGCTCCGGATTGGACTTCCGCGCCTTGCGGGGGCTCAACCATACGGAACGGCTGGTGGAGTTCCTGAGCCGTCACGGGGCGGGTCTGGATCCCAATCTTTTGAACCGCATCAAGTGTCAAGTGCTGGATCTGTACCACTCCTTGACCGCCGGACAACCGGCCTACGTGGCGTGTGATCCCCAGTTCTGGCTTTATTCTCCCGCCAGCGGTCGGGTGATCTTTCCCCATTCGGCCACCTCCGCCGGACCGGAAGCGGCCAAGACCCTCTATCGGGCCTGGAGCGCCCTGCTCACCAAACTGGACATGGCCTTCATCAAGCCCACCAAGGTCCGTTTCGACCCCGAGGCGCAACAGGCCCTGCAACAACGGGTGACCGATACCTTGCTGGCGGAAGTGGCCTCCCGGGCGGCGGTGAATCGGGTCTATCTCATGGGCTCGGCCCTGCGGGGAGAGATGGGGTATTATCTGGCGCCCTTTGTCCACGGTCCCAACGCCAAACTGGGTTCGGATGTGGATATCCTGATCGAAATCCATCCCGAACGGGAACAGGATCTGCCGGCCAACTGGCAATTGATCAATCCCGAGTCCGCCAGCAGCGGTTGCGCGGTCTACCACATCACCCAGATCCCCATGGCCAGGGACACCTCCGCCTGGAGTACCCTCCATCCCCATCTGCCCTTCATGCAGCATCTGGTGGATGCCTATATTTTCTTCCCCTCCAAGGGCAACCGGGAGGCCAAAGACGCCTTCTTGAAAAAATTCAATGCCAAGGTGGTTCACGACCGGCTCAAGAATGGCATCGTTCCCGCCTCCGGCCCCATCCAGGATCTCACCCGTCAAGTGCGGGAACGCTACGGCATGCCGGACGCGGTGGTGGAACCCATGCGGGTCTCCACGGAAAATCTGTTGTACAAGATCTTCCGGGGGGAGAACGAAACCATTCTCAAGCTCTTCAAGGTGGCGGGCAACTACCACAGCAAACGCATCGTCGAACACACCGCCTACGAAGAAGCCCTCATCCACGCCCTGGTGGCCCGTGGCGTGGAAACCGCCCGCATCCTGCCGGCCCTGCCCGGTTCGGCCTCCACGGTGGATGGCCATCCGGCGCTGCTCTTCGAGCGCATCCCCGGCCTTCCCCAGTCCAAGCCCGAATATCCCCTGGACAAGATCGGCGCGGCCCTGGCCCATCTGCATCGGGTGCAGATCAATGACCCCGTGCCTTTGCCCGCGGCTTTCACCTTCGAGGAGTCCTGTCAGATCTGGCTGCCTTATTTCGCCACCTATCAGGTCAATCCGATTCTCTCCCCGGAACTCCAGACCGCATTCGCACAACTGGCGCCGAGGGTTCAACCCTTCCTGGACGAGTCCTACCGTCAGACTCTGCACCAGGGAATGCACCAGGTCCATAATCACGGGGATGTCACCCCCAAAAACGTGATCATCACCCCGGAAGGATTGACCTGCTTTTTTGATTTCAACAACTGTTATCACGGTCCGAGAGTGCTGGATCTGCTGGATGGAGGATTTGAGTTTTCTTTGGCGGACAAATACATCCATCTGGCGGATTTCGCCCGTTTCGACGCGCTTCTGACCCACTACGCCGCCCACGCCCCCTTGAACGAGGCGGAAATCCGCACCCTGCCCCGTTGGATCCTGCTGGTGGGGATCATCAAGTTCATCAAGGAGGTGCGGGTACTGGTGGAACGACCCAAGGAGGCGTTGCGCCGGCAACGGGCGTTGGCCATCGCCGGCTTCCTGGCCACCCGGGATGATGGCGTCGCGGCAGAATGAGGGGAAGAGCATGGACGGATTTCGTGACCGCTTCCAGGGGGTGATCCGGTGGGGATTGCCATTTTTTTTGGTCGGGTGGCTGACTGTGCCCGCCCGGGCCGAACCCTGGATCGGTCTGCGTTTTGTGGTCCACGAGACCGGCGGGGAAGAGCAGACCACCACCCGTCAGGCCATCAAGACCCAACTGGCGGAGCATGTGGCCACCATCAACCGTTATTATCACGACAGTCTGGTGGCCATGCAGGCCAGAATCGTCGCGGTGGCCTTCTCCCGGATCCAGGCCAGCGAGGCCACGGAGATTCTCGACGACATGCGCCATGAGCGTCGTGGCTTCGAGGGACTGTTCCAGGAGGCCGACCGTTGGGGCGCCGACTTCACCGTGGCGGTGACCCGCTCCTTGACGCTGAAGGGCAAGCCCGGCTGTGGTCGCGCCCTGGCGGTCAACCAGACCCGCGAGGCCATCTCCACCACCCAAAACGCCCTGATGGTCTACAACGCCGTATGTGGCGCCCACACCCTGGCGCACGAACTGGGCCATCTGATGGGGCTGAATCACGGGCGATTGGTGGACTCCTGCCAACCGGGCCAGGGACACACCTCGGCCCTCACCCCTTATGCCCTGGGCTTTGGGATGGGCAACTGCGACGGTCGGCCTCAGCCCGGGGAGTTCGGCACCATCATGGTGGGGGGATGGATGAAACAGGTGCTCGGCAACGACAAGGCCAGTCTGCCGATTTTTTCCAATCCCCGCCTGCACGACCCCCGCTGCGGGGTGGCGCAGCGTTGCGGCGACCCGGAAACCGGCGACGCGGCCCGGGTGTTGAACGAAAACGCTCCCCTGTACGCAGCCCACGAAGAGCCGGATGTGGATACCCTGCCGTTCGCGGATCCGGGGCTGCGGACCTGTCTCGACAAAAAATATCACGGCGTGGAAATCGCGGATCTGAAACAATTGCACTGCCCCGATCAGGACATCCGCGACCTGACCGGCATCGAGCAACTGACCGCCCTGGAGGCTCTGGATCTTTCCGGAAACAATCCGTTGCCCTGTGCCGCCCTCACCCCTTTTCAGCTCCGTTTCAGGGCCGACGCCCTCCATCCGCCCCAGCATTGCGCCCCGCCTTCCCCGTGATCACACACCCTGACTTACGCATGAGGCATTGCGCAAGCGTCACAATGCGGGTTTAATTCGCTTCCGCTAATGGGATCCATCCCATTGTGTGAATCCAGAAGATGCCTTGTCCGGCCCTGGATTCAGGCTCCCTTGATCTTCATTGACCGGAAAGCGCGCATGTCCAGAATGGTTTGTCTCCTGCTGTGTCTATTTTTGCTGACCCCGGCCCCCACAACGGCTGCGGCGGCTTCCACCAGCAAACAGGCGCAAAGCGCCACCAAAAAACGCGCGGCCAAGTCGGTCCAATCCAGCAAGGCGGCCAAAAACGCCCGGGGCGCCGAAAAGCCCCCCGCCAACCGGCCCCTCACCCCCCTGGAAGGAACCTCCCGTCTGGGTTATCTGCTGATGGATATCCACTCCGGGCAACTCCTGGAGGTGCAGCACGATTCCGAACTGTTCATTCCCGCCTCGGTGGCCAAGGTGCCCTCGACCCTGGCGGCGCTGCACATCCTGGGGGCGGATCATCGACTGGTCACCACGGTGCAAAGCAACGCCCCTGTGGTCAACGGGGTGTTGCAGGGGGATCTGGTGCTGGTGGGGGGTGGAGATCCCTCCCTCAACATGACCGGCTTGATGGATCTGGCCAATCAACTGCAAAGCCGGGGAATCTATCGCATCTCCGGTCGCTACCTCTACGACGAATCCGCGCTGGTGGCCCAACCCAACATCAGCGACGAACAAAACGAGGAAGAAACCTACAATCAGGGACTCAGCGCCCTCACCCTGGATCCCAGTCGCATCCGGCTGAAATGGATGATGACCCGCACCGGGGAGATCATGACCCAAACCACTCCCAATCTGGATTACATCTCCCTGGTGGCCGGCCCTTCTTCTCCAACCGGACCCACACTGGTCTATCTGGGGGGAGACCAGAAAGAGCAGTGGCGTCTCAATCCCCGTGGCGCCCGTTCCGGCTGGGACTGGTTGCCCCTGAAAAAACCGGGACGCCACACGGCCTTGGCGTTTCGGGAATTCTGCCGTCAGGCGGGTCTGCATCTGCCGGAGCCCGTGGCGGGACGCACTACCCCCAACGCCAGCATCCTCGCCAGTCGTTCCAGCGAGCCTGTGAGCGAACTGGCCCGTTTCGCCCTGGAGCACAGCAACAATCTGTGGACCGAACTGATCGGCATGATGGCCGCCGGACGCTTGAGCGGACAACCCCAATCCGCCTCCAGCGCCGCCCGCATCTTGAGCGACTGGATCCACAAACAGCTCCCCCAGGTGGACTGGAGCGGCTTTCACATGGCCAACAGCAGTGGACTCTCCTCCGTGAGCCGGGTCACCCCCCGACAGATGGCGGCCATTCTGCTTCTGGCCAACGCCGCCCCGATTGGTGATCGGGCTTATGCCTCGTTGCTGCCGGTTTCCGGCTGGAAAGGAACCCTGGCGGGTCGTTTCGCCGGTCCCGACACCGCCTACCGGGTGTGGGCCAAAACCGGTACCGTGCTTTATGGCAAGGCGTTGGCGGGTTATCTCTACACCAAGCAGAACCGCCGTCTGGTGTTCGCGGTTTTCGCCAGCGACTTTGAAAAACGCAAAAACTTCGATGCCCGGATGGGTCATCATGCCCATGGCGACATCAGCCAGGGTCGCAGTTGGAACAGTCTGGCCACAGCTCACATCAACGCCCTGGTGGAAAGGTGGCTGCGCACCTATTGATTCCGCTTATATGGCTTGATTCTTGCATAAAAAGCATCCAGAAAACCATACCGTCCACCGCCATATTCTCCACATCCGGAGAAGGGAATTGTGACATGTATCTGGATCACTTCGGCCTCCAAGGCTATCCATTCGCGCCCACACCCGACCCCGAACGATTTTTTCCCGGAGGGGGACGGGGGGATATCCTCAATGCCCTGCGCGCCGCCATTCTCGCCGACGAGGGATTCATCCAGCTCATCGCTCCCCCCGGATCGGGCAAGACCATGCTGTGCCGGGTATTGTGTCAACAACTCCCTCCAGCCACCCACGCGGCCTTGCTGCTCAATCCCAATCTGCCCCCCGAGGCGTTGATCCCGGCGATTTTAGGGGAGTTCCGCTTTCCGGTGCCCAACCGCAACGATCCTTTGTTGCTGCGTCAGACCCTGTTGAACCAACTGGCGCTGCTGCATCGCAACGGCACCCGCGCCCTGCTGTTGATCGACGAGGCCCATGCCATGCCCCTGGCCACCCTGGAAGAACTGCGTCTGCTGGGCAACATGGAAACCGGACGGGCCAAATTGTTGCAGGTGATCCTGTTCGCCCAACCCGTGTTTGAACAAAACCTGCAATCCGTGCCGAACCATCCGTTTCTGGATCGGGTCACGACCCGGCTCACCCTCGAACCCCTGACAGCACCGGAGACCGCGCATTATCTCAATGCCCGGCTGCAATCCGCCGGATTCCAGGGCAAACGGATTTTCACCCCCATGGCGGCATGGAGCGTTCATCTGGCCTCTTCCGGCTGTCTGCACCGGATCAACCGGTTGGCCAACCGGGCCTTGCAACGGGCCTGCGCCGACTCTTCACGGGTGGTGAAGATGCGTCACGCCCTCTGGGCCGCACGCCAGGATTCCACCCATCGTCCAATCTCACGCCGGTTTCGCCCGGTGCTGGCGACCGCCGGCGTGGTGACGCTGCTGGCTGCCGGGGTGTCGTCCCATCCCTGGACCAGCCTGTCTTTGTCCCTGCCCTCCCCCATGGCTCTGATGGCCGAACGCACAATCCAACCCCAGGTGGCCGAACGCAAAGTCGAACCTGAGCGCACAATCCAACCCCAGGTAGCCGAACGCAAGATCGAGCCTGAGCGCACAATCCAACCCCAGGTGGCCGAACGCAAAATCGAACCTGAGCGCACAATCCAACCCCAGATGGCCGAACGCAAAATCGAGCCTGAGCGCACAATCCAACCCCAGATGGCCGAACGCAAACCCGATCCCCAGGCGCTTCCCTCTCCACTCCCCCGCGCCCCGGAACCGGTCGTGGCCATGGTCGCTCCCCAACCCGAAACCAAACCTCCGGCCCCCCTGGCGGACCCCACCCCGGAGGAAAAAACGGTTGCGGTTCCGGATGAAGTTCTGTTTCTGGCGGATGCTTCCGGGAAACCCGACCCGGCTGACCAGACTCCGGCCTCTTCCACGCTCAACGGTGTGCCCTATCTCAAGCCCAACGATCCTTTAAAGGAGGCCATTCTTGCTTCCCATCGCTGGTTGGAGCAGAGCAACGACCAACATCACACCATTCAATTGGTCCAGTTGCGCCACGAAAACGGCTTGCAGAATCTGGCCGACAAATTGGCCGCGATCCAGCCGTCTCCGGGGCCGATGGAGTTGAAGCTGTTTCGTCTCAAGGACAACTCCTTGTTGATCCATCTGAACGAATGTCCCACCGCGGTGGCGTGCGAGGCGTTGATGAATCGTCTGCCCCTCTCCTTGAGATCCAGCCATCCCAGCGTGCGTTCTCTGGCGCGGCTCAAGACCACGGTGCAAAAACTGGCGTTGATCCCGCCGGTTCAAGCCGGATGACCCCACCATGAAAGAAAAACGTCGCCTGGGTGAAATTCTGATCGGTGCGGAGATGCTCACCCAGGACCGGTTGACCATCGCTTTGGCCGAGCAGAAAAAAACCGGTGAATTGTTGGGTCGCATCATTGTACGGCTGGGATTTGTTCCGGAACCGGTGATGCATGCGTTGTTGAGCCACATTCTGGATCAACCCGGCATCAATCTGGACCAGACCACCCTGGATCCACGCATCCTGAAGCTGGTACCCCGAAAACTGATCGAACGCCACGACGTGATTCCGGTCCACTGGGACCGCAAAAGCACCACCTTGACCCTGGCCATGGCCGATACCCAGGACATGGCGGTCCTGGATAAAATTCAGGCCAACATCCACTCGGACATCACCCTCAAGACCATTCTGGCGGAACATTCCGCCATATCCCGCGCCATTCAAAGGGCCTACAGCACCGAAAACGTGCTGGAGCCTATCCTGCGGGAACTGGAAAACAGTTTCCAGGTCCTGGAGAGCCTCCCCCCGGAGCAGGCCGGACAGTTCAGCCCCGTCATGCGTCTGGTGGAGATGCTCCTGACCGACGGCGTTCAACGGGGTGCGTCGGAAATCCACATCGAACCGGAGGCGGGCAGTCTGCGGCTTCGCTATCGTATCGACGGGGTCTTGTCGGAGATGCGGGAGCTGCATCGGGATCTGACCGCCGGAATCGTGATGCGCATCAAGACCCTGGCGGGCATCGACGCTCCGGATGTCTCCGCACGTGCGGAGGGCCGTTTCTCGTTGAAAGTCGCTTCCCGCATGATCGATTGCCGGGTTTTCCCGCAACCGGTCACCCATGGCGACAATCTGCTGGTGCGCCTGCGGGACCGCAACCCGGAACCCCTCTCCCTGGAAAGCCTGGGACTCTCCCGGCATACCCAGTCCATCCTCATGGAGATGATGGCCAAACCCGCAGGAATCATTCTGGCCACCGGCCCCAAGGGCAGCGGCAAAACCACCACCCTCTACGCCATGCTGGCCTTTCTCAACCACGAACAACGCCACATCATGACCCTGGAAGAGAGCCTGGCCTATCCCATGGCCATGGTGCGACAACAGATGATCGATGGGGAAAAGCATCCGGAGAACATTTCGGAAAACATTCCGGAAAAACATGCGGAATGGGCCTCAACGTTCGATTCCGTATTGCGTCAAGGATCGGATATTCTGCTGCTGGACGAAATCCGCAATCCCGCAACCGCCCGCATGGTGTTGCGCGCCGCCATGACCGGGCATCAGGTCTTCAGCACCGTGCAGGCCACCTCGGCCCTTGCGGCGTTCCAGGGATTGTTCGCTCTGGGCATTCCGGGTACGACCCTGGCCGGAAATCTCACCGGGATCATGGGTCAACGGCTGGTGCGTCGACTCTGTTCCCACTGCAAACAGCCCCATCAGCCCGATCCCCGGGAACAACGCCTGTTGGGACTCGGACCCGACGATCGCGCCACCCGTATCTTTGTGGCTGCCGGGTGTGAACGGTGTCACGGAATCGGCTTCAAGGGACAGGTGGCCATCATGGAAGCCCTCCTCATCGATGATGATGGCGATCTGTTGATCGAACAAAACCAGACCCGCACCGCTTGGCTCTCCCTGGCCCGCAATCAGGGATTCATCCCCATGGCCGACGAGGGAATCCGTCGGGTGCTGACGGGAGAGACCAGCCTGGATGAAATTCGCCGGGTGCTGGATCTGTCCAGGAGAATGATCGGATAATCCAATCTTCCCATTTAAAGATTCCATGGCCTGTTTCTTGCTCTAGAATGATCAACCCGCATCACGTTCAGAAGTGACGGGGTTATTGGATCGTCACCCGCCGATTGGGAAGAATACCATGTATTTGGATCACTTCGGATTCCACGCTCCTCCCTTTGCCATCACCCCGGATACGGAACTCTTTTTCGCCGGTGGAGAGCGGGGGGCGATTCTGGAACAACTGCTCCAGGCCATCCAGGCCGGAGAAGGATTCATCAAAGTCGTAGGGGAAGTCGGCAGCGGCAAGACCCTGCTGTGTCGATTGTTGTGCCGCAAGCTTCCGTCCACCACGCGGGTGGCGTTGTTACTCAATCCCGGCATCCCCCCCGAAGAGTTGATCGGCGCCTTGCTGCGGGAATTCCGGCTTCCGCCCCTGCTCGAAGCCGGACAGGCGGCGCAACATCAAGCTTTGCTGGAATTTCTGGTCACCTTGCAACGCCAGGGAGAACAGGCGGTCATCATCGTGGAAGAGGCCCAAGGCCTGCCTCCCGCCACCTTGGAAGCCTTGCGTCTGATCAGCAACCTGGAAACCGAACAGGTCAAGTTGGCTCCCATTGTTCTCTTTGGGCAACCGGCGCTGGACCGGCTGTTTCAAACCGGCCCCACCCGTCAAATTCTTGAACGAATCACCACCCATCTGACCCTGCCCCCCCTCTCCCTTGACGATACCGAAAAGTATTTGCGTAACCGGTTGCACACCACCGGATACCGGGGACCGACGCTTTTTTCTCCCGGCGCGGTGCGCTGCATCCACCGGGCGGCCCAGGGGGCCATGCGTCAGATCAATCTGCTGGCGGAAAAAGCTCTCGTTCAGGCCTCGCGCCAAGGTGCGCATCTCATCTCCAGCCGGCATGTGCAACAGGGAATCTCCACCTGTGAATTCGCCACCCGGGTCACATCCTGGCACCGTCCCGCTTTGGTCGCCGGGGGTATGGCGGCCCTGCTGGCGGGCAGCATGGCCATGCACTCCTGGGCGCTCAATGCGCCGCCGATCCTGCCCTCTTTGAGTTCGCTTCGGCCCGCCGCCATCGCTGTCGCGCAAAATCGACCCGATGACCCACCCGCCGAGGCCCGGATACCGGAAAGTCAGCCGGATTCCCCGACCGCCAACAGTGGCACCCTGTTGACCCTGGCCAGAACCCTTTCCATCCTGCCATCCCGTCAACTGGTCAGTCACACGGCATCGCTGTCCGAACCCCCTGTGGTTGCCCGGATTCCCCTGATCACCCCCATCAAACCCACCATCCGGGAGTTGGCCTCCATCCAGGAGAATCCGAAAAACGATTCGATGAGTGAAAGGGTCCGCGCCGCCCACCGTTGGCTGGAAGCGAGCCATGGCACCCGCTACACCATTCAATTGATCCATCTGCGCAACGACAGCGGCATCAACACGCTGGACAAGTTCCTGGCCGCCGCGCAGCCGGACCTGAATGCCCGGAAACTGAAAATTTTCCGCCTGCGCAATCAAAGATTGATGGTCTACTTGGGCGAATTCGACAATGAAACCGACGCCCAAGAGGCTTTGCAACGCCTGCCGCAGACGCTGCGTTCCGGCAACCCCCGGGTGTTGCCCCTGGACCGGGTCAAAACCCTGGTCCGTAACCATACCCGACCCGATGGATGTCAGCCTGGGCAGGAGAACAGCTCATGCGTTCCCGCCGCCTGAAAAACCGTCAAACCCGAATGGGATTGGGGATTCTGCTGGGCTGCGCGCTGAATTTTTCCGCGGGGTCCGCCGCTGCGGATCCGTTTCCCCGGGAGATGGGGGACGACACGATTCCCCCATTGGTGGCACTGGTACCGTTTCTTCCGGAAAGCTCCGAGGCGGACACCCTGGCCCAGGGGACCTTCACGCTGGTGGCCACCCATGTTCCGGTGGATGAACTGCTCCCCTCCCTGGCCCGGAAGGCGGGGCTAAATCTGGATCTGCCCCCGACGGTCCAGGGCAATGTGACCCTCAATCTCACCAACCGTCCCTTGAACGATCTTCTGGAGCAAATCGCCCAACAAACCGGAGCCCGGTTTCATATCCGTGACGGCAACACCCTGGCGGTCACACCGGGCAACCTGCTGGCAACAACCCGGGACTCCGGGAGTTCACCCGACAAGGGCGGCTCCCAACGGTTGCGCCGATGAGCCTGCTGCTCGACACGTTGCGCCGCGCCGAGGATCCCGGATCCGCGGATCCCGCCGCGCTCGAAGAGCCGATGGTATCCCTGCCCATGGATTTCACAGGGCTGGATCTGTACCGCATCGACGCGCCCGCCCGCTTCGCTCGCCCCGCCACAAGACAACCGGTCCGGATCGCGAACGGGCCGATCCGACTTTTCTACCCGGAAGTTTGTTCGCCCCACTCCCCCGCCCCGGTGGTCCAGGGATGGCATCCGGTTGGTCGCGCCGCTTTGCTCCACGGGGTGTTTCTGGGGGCTTTCCTGCTGGCCTCCACGTTGAGCGATGAACCGGTGCGGGAGCGTTCCGGACGATCCATCGATACCATCACCGAATCCCCGTCTTTGACCCTGGCCTGTTTCACCCAGTCCCCGTCCAAAGAGTCCAAAGAGTCCAGGGAGTCCCCGTCCAAAGAGTCCAGAAGGACATCTTCCACCGGATTGGCCCCCGTGGAACCTCAGTCCGCGCCCCCGGCCAGAACCCTCATGAAAATTCCGGAAAATCCGTCGGGTCCGGCATCGGCGCCGCTTCCGGCCCGGGTTCCGCTGATCAACGATTCCACCTTCACCCTGGCCTCGCTGCACAGCGTGAACCGCATCGAAGAGAGTCTCCCCGCATCCACCCTGACCACGCCCCATCGCCCGGCGCGGTATCTGTTTCTTTCCAACCGTCCCCCGGTGGTGGGTCAGGCCCGCAAGGCCTGGAACGCCGGAGATCCGACCGCGGCCAAACGTCACTATGAAAAACTGTTGAGTCAGGATCCGGTCAACCGCATCGCCCTGGCGGGATTGGCCGCCCTGGCCATCCGGGATCAACAACCGGATCGGGCGCGGGTTTTGTATCAGGAGTTGTCCCGCATCGATCCCGGTTCGCCCCTGGCCTTGGCCGGACTGAGCGTCCTGGACCTGAACGGCACCGACACCCAGGCCCTGGAACAACACCTGAAACGGCTGCCCCCATCCTCTCCCGACATTTGGCCGCTGCATTTTGCCCTGGGCACCAGACTGGCGAACCGACAGGAGTGGCTCAAAGCCCGGGACGCCTTCCGCAACGCCCTGAAACACGACCACACCAACCCGGACATTCACCACAATCTCGCCGTCGCCCTGGAGCGCACCGGAGAGCCTCGCGCCGCTTTGGAACACTATCGGGAGGCCTTGCGCACCTTGAGCGTGCGTGGATGGGCGGGTTTCGATCCCCATGCGATTCAACGCCGCATCGCCATTCTGGCCCCCCGCCCCCCGGACGCTTGAGGGGGAATTCTCCTTCTGAACCATTGGATTCCTGGAAATTTCCTCATCCCATGACGTAAACTGGTGAAAGGCTATCCTGTGACTGCGCCGCCAACCGATTGCCGGTTGTTTCATCGCCGGGTTGACAGCGTGGCAACCCCCAACGATTCGCGGGCATGACCCTTTTGGTTGTCCGCAGTCCTTTTTCCCGCCATTGTGTCAGGAGTCGAGCATGAAAAAACAGACCATCGCCGATCTGGATGTCGCCGGCAAACGGGTCTTCATTCGGGTGGATTTCAACATTCCCTTGGCCGCCGACGGCACCATCGGATCGGATGCCCGCATCCGCAAATCCCTGCCCACCATCCAGAAAGTGATCGACGGCGGAGGACGGGCGATTCTGGCCTCCCATCTGGGCCGTCCCAAAAACGGGGTCGGCCCCTCCCTCAAACCCGTGGCCGAACGGCTCTCCGAACTGCTGGGCAAACCGGTTCCCCTGGCCCCGGACTGCATCGGACCCGAAGTGGAAGCCCTGGTGGCCAACCTGCCGCCGGGAGGGGTGATCCTGCTGGAAAACGTCCGCCTGCGCCCCGGTGAGGAGAAAAACGATCCCCAACTGGCGGATGACTTTGCCCGTCTGGCGGATCTGGTGGTCAACGACGCCTTCGGCACCGCCCATCGTGCCCACGCTTCCAACGTCGGCGTGGCCCAGAGGGTGCCCCCGGCGGTGGCGGGACTGCTGATGGCCGATGAACTGGACTTTTTCCACCGGGCCATGATCGCCCCCCAACGTCCGGTGGTGGCGCTCCTCGGTGGGTCCAAGGTTTCCACCAAGATCCAACTGATCGAATCCCTGCTCACCAAGATGGATACCATTCTGATCGGCGGGGCCATGGCCTTCACCTTTCTCGCCGCCCGGGGAGGGCAGGTGGGCGCCTCCCTGGTGGAACCCGACATGCTCGCCGTGGCCCAACAGGCGGAAGCCAAAGCCCAACAGGCGGGCGTGGAACTCCTGATGCCCGTGGACGCGGTGGTCTCCCAAAACAAAGATGGCAGCTCCGCAACCCGCGTGGTCCCGGCGGACCAGATCCCCGAGGGCTGGATGGGTCTGGATGTGGGACCGGAAACCGTGCGTCTGTTCGCCGAACGGCTCAGCCGCGCCGCCACCGTGGTGTGGAACGGCCCCGTGGGAGTGTTCGAGATTCCGGCCTTCGCCGCAGGCACCCTGGCTTTGGCCCATCACATCGCCAATGGTCAGGCCCTCTCGGTGACCGGGGGCGGGGATACCGAATCCGCCATCGCCAAGGCCGGCGTGGCGGAGCGCATCTCCCACATCTCCACCGGGGGCGGCGCCTTTCTGGAACTGCTGGAAGGCAAGGATCTCCCCGGCGTCTCCGTGCTGGCCGACGCCAAGTGACCACCGCATCCCCAGCCGAGGGACTCTCCGCGATCCTCATGGGTCGCAACGAGGAACGGTTTCTGCCGATGAGTCTGCCACCCCTCACCCGGGTGGCGGACGAAATCATCTTTGTGGATACCGGCTCGTCGGATCGCACCCTGGAGATTGTCCAGCAGTTCGGCTGTCGGGTCTGGCATCTGCCCTGGGACAACGATTTTTCCGCCCCCAAGAATCTGGCTCTCGACCATGCCCGCTTCCGGTGGATCCTCAATGTGGATTGCGACGAGGTGCTGGTGGAAGATGCCGGGTTCCGGGAGCGGATTTTAGGACTATGCCGCGCCTCCAACGCTCCGGCCTGGATCATTCGCATCGACAATCTCATGGCCGATGGCAACACTCTGCCGAGTCAGGCGTTGCGGCTGTTTCGCAACGATCCCCGCATCCGTTTTTCCAACCCGGTTCACGAAGGAATCGCGGATGCGGTCTATCGCCACTGGCCCGGAGTGCCGCCGGAAACCATCGATCTGCATCTGGTGCATCACGGCTACAGCGCCGGACTCAACCCGGAAAAAATCCGTCGCAATGTCGCCATTTTGCGTCAGTGGGTCGCCAGGGAGCCGAACACGGTCTATGGACGCTACAAGCTGGGCATGAATCTGCGTTTCCTGGGATTGGCCAGCGAAGGATTGTATCATCTGGAGTTGGCTGTTGAATTGGCCGATAAGGATGCGGACCGGGACAGTCTGACCTTTCTGGAAGAGTTGATCCCCACCGCCTATCGGGCCAGCCTGGAGGCCGGTCGGCCAGAAAAGGCCGAACACATCAAACGCATCGTCAGCGCTTGGCGCTAAAGTCGATCAGCACGAGGATTGCCATCCCATGACCAGTGGACCCCGGGAAATCATCACCCCCCGCCGCAAGATTCCTTTGAAGATTCCCGAGGGGATGTCCGCCGTGGAGTTTTTCAACAGTGCTGCCAACCTGGAACATCTGGCCAGAGAAAACGGTCTGTTGATCAACGAGGAGGGGTTTCTCCTCTATCGCAAGCTGCTGGGCCACAGCGCCGAGTTCGACACCTCCATCATGCTGGACACCTCCAAACGAATCCTCGATCCTTTGGGACGCCCGGTGCGGCGGGATCAGTTGACCCGGCCTCAAAAGAATGTCTGGAGTCGCATGACCCAGATCATCTTTGAATACATGCTGGAACACTATCCCGATCCGGACGACGCCCTGATCCTGTGCGGAGAAGCCAGCCTGGATGCCACTTGGCCCCTCAACAAGCCAGGAGTGCCGAGCATCCGCATGATCCACAACCATTTCATCGTCTTTCCAACCCACATGATCGCCCAGTCCAAATTGGCGGATCCGGCGGATCCCAATCTCACCGACAGCGGACACAACAGTCTGTTTCTGAGTCATCTGTCCGAGACCTATCGCCATTTTCTGGAGGTCCTGGATCTGCGGATCCTGCGTCCCGTGGAAACCGACTCCTCCCGGCTCGCCCTCACCGGTTATCCCCAGGGTCTGCCGAGCTGGGAAGTGGCCGGGGGATTCTCCCGGCTGGGGGATCCCCGGTTCTGGGAAGAGTATGATCTGATCTTGAAAGGTTTCCTGGATTTTTACCGCACCTTTTTCTCCCAGGTTTCCACCCGTGGGGCCGGAATTCCGGAAGGGGTCTATTTCCCGGATCAGGTCGAAAATATTCTATTGTTCAACAACCGCTTCGCCCAGGTGGCCCGGGATGTGCGCAACCGGGTCAAGGCGGATCCCCGCTTTGCCAACGACATACGCTGGCGTCCGGCCTATAAACAAATCCTCTATCGGGATGACCAGAACCGTCTGATCGTGACCATCAGCCAGAATTCCGTCGGCAACGCCATTACCGAACTGCTGGGCATCGTGGTGCGTCGGGAAGAAGACGAAGAGACCTATGACCGCATCGAACCGGCCCTGGTGGAACGGTTGCTGGCGGTACGGGAACGGTTGGTGGCCGCCGATCTGGGGGAACCGATCCATGCCCCCGGTTGGCCCAACGGACAGTATGCCCCGCCCCAACCACGAACCACCCCGTGACACCCGATTTCAGGAAATGGCAGGAGCCGATCACACCATGTCAATTCAAGTCATCATGCCGGATGGCCCGGTACGCAAAGCCTGGAACTATCTGATCCTGCTGGCCACCGTCTGGTATACCTGGAGCGTGCCGCTGTTTCTGGTCCCCAAGATCGGCATTCCGGACTGGTCGCATCTGATTGATATGATTTTGACCATTCTGTTCTTTTGTGACCTGTTGCTCAATTTTCGCACGGCCGTGATGGTGGATGGGGAACTCCTGACCCGACCCGAAGCGATCCGCAAACACTATCTCAAAGGCTATTTCACCCTGGATCTGCTGGCCTCGATCCCGTGGGATTTTCTGTGCATGGCGCTGGGATACTGGGATGCGGCCACCTGGGCGGTGATCGCCGTCAGACTGCTGCGCATCTTCCGACTGCCCCATCTGTTGCGGGTCCAGGGCATGGACATGCCGGCCACAGTCACGGAACAACTTTTCATTACCAATTTTTGGATTCTCACCATCACGTGCTGGTGTACCAGTATCTGGCTAATGATCGTCGAACAGCCGCCGAACGAAGATCTGACCACATTCATCATCAAGGGATTTTATTGGACCGTGACCACCATGGCCTCGGTGGGCTATGGGGACATCACCCCCACCACCAACGTGGGCCGCATCTTTGCCATGTTCGTGATGCTCTTGGGGGTAGCGATCTATGCGTACATCATCGGCCACATTTCCACTCTGATCGTCAATTCCAACATCCTGCGCAAACAAAACAAGGAAAAAATCGAACAATTGGCCGCCTTCATGCGCCAATATGACCTGCCTGTCGCCTTGCAGAACGATATTTTCAGCTTTTATCGTCACTATCTCATGGAACACAGCGCCGGTGGAGCCGGCATCCTGCGGGATCTGCCGGACAAGTTGAGCAAACGGATCCATCAGCATGTCAACATTCACCTGTTGCGCCGTGGTCCACTGTTCAAAAAGGCCAGCCTGGAACTGCTGGAAGCCCTGGGAGCCCGTCTCACGTCGGAAATGTTTCTCCCCGGAGAGGAGATCATCCACATCGGCGCTTCAGGACACGAAATGTATATCCTGGTCCACGGCGTGGTGGCCGTGACCAATCAGGAAGGGGAGTTGCTCGCCAAACTGCGCACCAAGGACGTGTTCGGAGAGATCGCCCTGCTCCACGATACGGTGCGCATGGCCAACATTCGGGCCATCACCGCCTGCAACACCTTGAAACTGGACAAACAGGATTTCGATCAGGTGATCGCCTCCTTCCCCGAATTCCGCAAAGAACTGCGCAAGATCCAGTTGAACCGCACCACCGGCATGGACAGCCAACCCCCTCACGTTCAAGGAGACGACGGGGGATAACCGGTCAATTCCACATAGCCGAAACCGGAAACCGGGCGTTCCCCATGACGCCCCTGAATCTCCACCGCTCCCTCCCAATAGTGGACCGCGGCTTCGGCAAGCTCCTGATTTTTGATGCGCGGGGTGAGGGTGAGTTCCAGTTGCTGTTCCGGAACCACCACCCGCCATCCGGATGGATAACGGATGCCGGTGGCGGAACTGGTCCAGGATCCGGTGTTTTCCTGTCGCCACGCCTCCCGACGCAAGGGAATGACCCGACCATCCGGAGCCACCAGGGTTCCCTGACTTTGGGGGTCATCGGCACCGTCTTTCAAACGCATGCGATAAAACATCACCTCCCATCCGTCATCCAGTTGCAACGAAAACCAGTCCCAGCCCACCTGATCCGGAGCCAGGGCCGAGGTGCTCCACTCCCGATCCATCCAACTGGCGCCCCGCACCCGCTGGATCCGTTCCCCCAGACGCAACTCTCCCCGGGTTTCCAACCGGGTCAGGGAGTAATAATAAGAAGCCGCTCCGGTTTGATCACTCTTGCGGCTCAATCCTCGCTCCCCCTGAAGCACCACCGGCTTGAGGGCATTAAGCTCCAGTTGCAATTGGATCGCATCCTGGGCCGCTGTCAATTGCAGCCTGGGCTGTGCGGGGGTTCCCCCCACCCGGGCCAGACTCCACCCTTCCAGCCACACCCGTTCGGCATCGGCTCCGGCCAGTCCCAACGCACCCCGGGAAACTTTCTGGAAATGATGAAACCGGTCCCCCGTCACATCGCTCACCGCCAGATGCCCCAAATAAAGCTGAGAAGCGCCCCAGGCGGATTCCCGTTTGGCCGGATTTGGATCCAGACCCACGCGAAACAAGGTGAGTTGATAACCGAATCGGGACTTGCCATCGTCGCTTTCCAGATTGCCGGTCACATACCACCACTCCTGACGAAACTCCGGATGGGGACCATGATCCGCCGGAAATTCAAAAACCCGGGGGATTGTGGCCTGACGGAAGCCCGTGCCGGACGGCTCACCCAGAACCGAGCGGATCTCCAGGCCACCCCCGCGGGAGTGGTGGGTCATCGGTCCCAGCCAGCGCCACATCACCCCTCCGATCAGGGCAACCGCAAGCAACACCACCAGCCCGTAAAAAGTCGCAGGTTTCATGACTCCCTCAACGCCTCCACCGGAGGCGTGCGGGCCATGCGCCGGGCAGCCGGGATTCCGGCCAGCAGAGCCGTGGGGATGGCCAGCAACAATGGTTGCGCCACCAGCCAGAGATCCAGATGGCTTTCCAGGGTCCAGCCAAAGGCCCGCTGGTTGATGACATGGATCAACATCCATCCCTGGGCCAGCCCCAAAGGCACGGCCAGGGTGCCGGCGGCCAGACCCAACAGACCGGTTTGCAGCAGCACCGATCGACGAATTTCCCCCACGGTCAAGCCGATGGCCCGCAACGCCGCCAGCTCACGCACCCGTTCGTGACCAATCGCGGCCAGGGCGGTCAACACCCCGAAAAAGGCGGTGAGCAACGCCAGCAGACGCAAGGCGCGGGTGATGGCGAAGGTGCGGTCGAAAATCTCCAAAGAGGTCTGACGCAACGCCCGGTTGGATTGCAAATGAAGGGATCGTTCCGGCCCCGCCGCCACCCGCAGCGCATTCAGCATGGCATCGGGATCGACTCCCGCTTGCAACTGAATGCCCAACACGCTCATCTGCGCATCGTGCCAGTGGCGACGCCAGGTGTTGAGGCTTAAGGTGATCATGCCGGCATCCGAACGAAAATCACGATGGACCCCTCCGATCACAAAAGCGTGGGGACCGGCGGGAGTGGGCAGGGTGATCCGATCCCCCACCCCCAGGTCGCGACGAAAGGCCAGGGATTCGGTGATCAGGATCGCCTCGTCGTCTTGAAAACGGGGCCAAAGAGCGGCATGGTTCCCCTGGTCCAACAACAGGCTGGAAAAGCGGGTCTCGTCGATATCCAACAGATGCAGCCGCAACACCCCTTCCAGAGTTTCCAGATTAACCCGTCGTCCCAGCCCCACCGAGGCGATACCCGGCAGGGAGGAGAGCCGCCGGATCAACTCCGGATCCAAAGGAATCGAGTCGGCGTTGGAAAGGGTCCCGGCTGCCGAGACATAAATATCCGAAACCGTGGTGCTTTCCAGCCACTGCACCACGGTGCCACGAAAGCCATGAATCAGCATGCCCATGCCCGAAACCATGGCGGTGGCGACCGTCAAGGCCGCAACGGCCGTTCCGGTACGGCTCAAGCCCCGCTGCACCCCTCCGGCGGCCAGGGCGCCATTCAATCCGGCGATCCGCACCAGTGGGCCCCGCACCCGATCCATCAGCCAGGAGGTGAACCAGGGGGCGATCAAGGCGGCGCTGACGGTCAAAATGCCCATGGCAGCCAGTCCCGGCTCCAGCCGGTTCGATGGCACCAACGCCACCACCAGGGCCAAAAGCATGCCCCCCACCCCGATCCACGCCCATCGGGGTGCCGCCACCCGGTGACGCTCCTCCAGATGGGAGCGGCTCATGGCGGCGATCACCGAAGCGTTGGCCGCCTCCCGAGCCGGCAGCCAGGAGGCGAGCAGCGTCGCGCCGATCCCCAACACACCCCCCTTGATCAAGGAAAACGGCTCCGGAGTAAGATCCGTGACCTGCAACCGGAAATACAAATCATCGATGGTGCGGGCCACCAGATGGAGCAGTCCCTCCCCCAGCAACACCCCCAGCGCCACCCCGATCAAGGTGCCGGGAATGCCCAGCATCAGGCCATCCAGAAGGGTCTGGCGGAAAATCTCCGCTTTCGTCACCCCCTGTGCCCGCAGCAGTCCGGTCAGGGGCCGGCGTCGCACCACGGAAAAAACCATGGCGTTGTGAATGATGAACATCCCCACCAGCAGGGCCAGCAGGCTCAAGGCGGTGAGATTGGCGCGAAACGAACGGGTCAACCCCTCCAACACCTCGATCCGGTCGTTGGCGGGCAGCAACAGCACACCGGCGGGCAGGGGCAAAGGGGGATTCTGCCCGGATTTCAGGATCACATCCATGCGGCTGATATGACCCGACAGGCCGAGAATTTCCTGAGCGGTCCCGATATCCACCAGCAAGGTGGCGTTCAGTCCCTGTTTGGCCACGGGATCCTGGGTGGCGATCACCCCCAACAAGGTGATGGTCTTTTTTTGGCCATTGGCCTCGATCTGAAAACGCGCTCCGGGTTTAAGGCCCAGTGTGTCAGCGGTCGCCTCCAGCAACAGGCCCGAGTCGGGTCGGGTCATCAAGGCGGCCAGCAACGCCTGTTGATCCTTCAGGCCCAACGCAGGCCGCAGGCCCCCTTCGGCCAGGGGGTCGACACCGAGCAGGGTCAAAGAGTGAGGATCGGGCCACTCCCCCACCCGGATGGTGCCCTCGATCACCGGGGCGGCGGGGGGAGCATTGGGCAACAGACGCCAGGCCGCGTAATACCCCTCGGGAACCCCCAGGGGATGGCCCACCAGCCGATGGGTGGCCTTGCCAGCCGCCGCTTCCACCGACAGGCGCATGGCCCGCAAGGCTCCCTGGTTGGCCAGATCCACCGCCGTGGCCGTGGCCACCCCCAGGGCCACGCCGATCATGGCCAAAAAAGCCAGACCGGGCTGAGCCAGCAAATGTCGCCACCCGGCCAGCCAGACCAGACGGCTCATGGGGAGGCCTCGACCGCGCAGCGATGAAGAAGAAACAGATTCCACGCCATAGCGTTGATGGGCACCGTCTGAACTAAAGTGAGGGTTGGACTTCCAGGGAAAGAAAGGAGATCGGGTCGGATCTGTTCAAACTTGCAGCATAGCATGGGCCGCAAGGTCAGAAAATGGTTGCTCTGCCCTGACCTGTACATGAATATTAAATAGGCAGAATGACCACGAACAACACATCATGGTTGATAATTATGCCAAATAAATAATCATCTTAAATTCCAACAGCCGAATCATGAAGCGCTCCACACCATGACGAGACCGTTTCCAGACGGTTCTGAAGATTGGTTTTCTCATGTTAATTAACAGAAAAAAACCCAAACAGAAAACCGAGACAAAGCATTCACCGACTCATCAACCGGATTGCGCGGGATCTGGCACACGCTGTGCGAAAACCATTACTGTTGCCAATCTTTTCATCATGTCACTTCTTGTTCGACCAGGAGCGTGTCCATGTTACGTCGTCATTTTCTTAAGCTGTTATCCCTCACCGCCGCATCCGTCTCTTTGGGAACTTTGGCCCTGCCGACTCCGGTCCAAGCCGCCGAAACCATCAAGGTGGGCATTCTGCATTCGCTTTCCGGCACCATGGCCATCTCCGAGACCGCCCTCAAGGAGACCGCCTTGATGACCATCGAAGAGATCAACAGCCAAGGGGGCGTGCTGGGCAAGAAACTGGAACCGGTGATCGTGGATCCCGCCTCCAACTGGCCCCTGTTCGCGGAAAAAGCCCGTCAACTGCTCAGCAAGGACAAGGTGGATGTGGTGTTCGGCTGCTGGACCTCGGTTTCCCGCAAATCGGTGCTGCCGGTGTTCAAGGAATTGAACGGACTGCTCTTCTATCCGGTGCAGTACGAAGGCGAAGAACTGGAAAAGAATGTCTTTTATACCGGTGCGGCCCCCAACCAGCAGGCGATTCCCGCGGTGGAATACCTGATGAGCGAAGATGGCGGCAGCGCCACCCGTTTCGTGTTGCTGGGCACCGATTACGTCTATCCCCGCACCACCAACAAAATCCTGCGGGCCTTTTTGACCTCCAAGGGGGTCGGCGAGGCCGATATCATGGAAGAGTATACCCCCTTCGGCCACGGGGATTACCAGACCATCATCGCCAAGATTAAAAAATTCGCCTCCGAGGGCAAAAAAACCGCGGTCATCTCCACCATCAACGGCGACTCCAACGTGCCCTTCTACAAGGAACTGGGCAACGCGGGCCTCAAGGCCACGGATGTGCCGGTGGTGGCCTTCTCGGTGGGCGAAGAGGAGTTGCGCGGGGTGGACACCAAACCCCTGGTGGGCCATCTGGCCTCCTGGAATTACTTCATGTCTCTGAAAAATCCCGTCAACGATCAGTTCACCAAGATGTACAAGGATTGGGCGGTCAAAAACAAACTGCCCGCCGCTGACAAAGTGGTGACCAACGATCCCATGGAAGCCACCTACATCGGCTTGCATCTGTGGAAACAAGCGGTGGAAAAGGCAAAGAGCACCGAAGTGGACAAAGTGATCCCGGCCATGGCGGGTCAAAGCATGAAGGCTCCCTCGGGCTTCGAGATCAAAATGGATGAAAGAAATCATCACCTGCACAAACCGGTCTTCATCGGCGAAGTGAAGGGAGATGGTCAATTCAATGTGGTGTGGAAAACCCCCGGACCGGTGCGGGCCGCTCCCTGGAGCCCCTACATTCCGGGCAACGAGAAAAAATCCGACGCCCCCAGCCAGTAACGTTTCACCCTCAAGAGGCCGTCAGGGTGCCATCCCCGGCCTCTTGAGTTCATCTCAAGAATACGGTCAACAAGGCGCTCCACGATCCGGATGATCCCTCTTTGAAATTGATCTCCAGGACAAAAACAATGCCCCGCTCGGTTTTCGCCATACGGTTCCTCGGGTTTTTCTGGTTTGGGCTGCTGCTGTGGATTCCACCGCTGCACGCGGAGTGGGATCCTCAACTGGCGCGCATGCTGGCCAGCGGCGATTTCGACTCCCGCATCGGCGCCATCCGCCAACTGGTGGCCAGCGGTGATCCCAAGGTGGAAGGGATACTCAAGGCCATGGCGGAAGACGCCCTGGCTGTGGCCAACGATCGCCTGTTGCGCCACTCCGAAGGGATCACCGTGGATCTGTCCACCGGTACCACCCTCACACCACCTTTGCCCGCCATGGAGATGGTCTCCATCAACAACCGCATTCGCCGGGAGATTCAAGCGGCGCTGGCCTTGCTGCGGCTGTTCGACGCCAAACGGGAGGTGCGCCTGACAGCCGCCGTCGCCTTGCAAAACCGCGCCACTCCCGAGATGGTGGCGGTTTTGGAACGGGCCATGGAAAAAGAACAGGATCCGGAGATTCATGACTATCTCTTCCTGGGACTGGCCCTGTCCCGGCTGAACAGTCCCGACCCCGCCCAACGCCTGACCGCCGTGCGCGCCCTGGGCGACAGCTCCAGCCCCACGGTCAAGGTGACTCTGACCAGACTGCTCCAAAACACCCAGGAACCGGATGACAACGTGCGCAAGGAGGCCAAAACCTCCCTGGATCGGGTCAGTCGACGTCTGGCCGTGGGGGAGGCGGTCGCCAGTCTGTTTTCCGGGATTTCGCTGGGATCGATCCTGCTACTCACCGCCTTGGGGCTGGCCATCACCTACGGGGTGATGGGCATTCTCAACATGGCCCATGGCGAACTGCTGATGATCGGCGCCTATACCACCTTCGCGGTGCAAACCCAGTTTCGCGCCCATCTGCCGGAACTGCTGGACGCCTACCTGCTGGCGGCCATTCCCGCCGCCTTCGTCATCACCGGACTGGTGGGGGTGGTGATGGAACGCACCGTGATCCGCTGGCTCTACGGTCGTCCTTTGGAAACGTTGCTGGCCACCTGGGGCATCTCCTTGATGTTGATCCAGGGGGTGCGGCTTTTGTTCGGCGCCCAGAACGTGGAGGTGGCCAATCCGTCGTGGATGTCCGGCGGGGTGATGCCCATGCCCGGCGTGGTGCTGCCTTGGAACCGGATCGTCATCACCGTGTTGGCCTTGCTGGTATTGGCTTTGACCTGGGGATTGCTCAACCGCACCCGCCTGGGGCTGTTCGTGCGGGCCGTCACCCAGAACCGACCCATGGCCGGCTGCGTGGGCGTACCCACCAGTCGGGTGGATACCCTGGCCTTCGGCCTGGGCGCGGGCATCGCCGGATTGGGAGGGGTGGCCATCTCCCAGATCGCCAACGTGGGACCGGATATGGGACAAGGCTATATCGTGGACTCCTTCCTGGTGGTGGTGCTGGGTGGCGTCGGACAACTGGCCGGAGCGGTGTGGGCGGCTTTGGGATTGGGGATCGCCGCCAAGGCGCTCGAAGGCTGGGTGGGCGCGGTGATCGCCAAGATTCTCATGCTGGTCTTCATCATCGTCTTCATTCAAAAACGCCCCCAGGGACTGTTTGTCCTCAAGGGTCGTCAGGCGGAGCATTAAAATCCCCATGAGCGACTCCCGGCCCGTTTCCCTGCCCATTGTCCTCCCCGATCTTCCGCCGCCGCCCCGACCCGCGTTGCTGACCCGCATGGGCTGGACCGGTCTGGCCCTGTTCGCCCTGCTGGCCGTGGTGGTGATCCCCGCCTTGCATCTGGGTACCGCTCCCTCCCACCCGCTGCATGTGTCGGGGTATGCCGTCACCTTGGGGGGGAAAATCCTGTGTTACGCCATCGTGGCCGTGGCCATGGACCTGATCTGGGGATTCGCGGGCATCCTGTCTTTGGGACATGGGCTGTTTTTCGCCCTGGGAGGGTACGCCTTCGGCATGTACCTGATGCGCGCCATTGGCACGGATGGGGTCTATCAATCCGAACTGCCGGATTTCATGGTCTTTCTCAACTGGAAGGAACTCCCCTGGTACTGGAGCGGCAGCGATCATCTGGGGGTGGCTTTGGCCCTGGTGCTGCTGGTGCCCGGCATTCTGGCTTTCGTGTTCGGTTATTTCGCCTTTCGTTCCCGCATCAAGGGGGTCTATTTCTCCATCATCACCCAGGCACTCACCTATGCCTTCATGCTGCTCTTCTTCCGCAACGAAACCGGATTCGGGGGCAACAACGGCTTTACCGATTTCAAACGCATCCTCGGATTTTCCATCACCACCCCGGAGATGCGGGCCACCCTGTTCGCCCTTTCCGCCGCCATGCTGATCGCCTGTCTGCTGCTGTGCCGCCATCTGGTGACCGGCAAATTCGGACGGGTGCTGACCGCCATCCGCGACGCCGAATCCCGGGTGATGTTCATCGGCTATCAGCCCCTGTGGTACAAACTGTTCGCCTGGACCCTTTCGGCCCTCATGACCGCCGTGGCGGGTGCCTTGTATGTGCCCCAGGTGGGCATCATCAATCCCGGCGAGATGTCCCCGGCCAACTCCATCGAAATCGCCATCTGGGTGGCCGTGGGAGGACGGGGCACCCTGATCGGACCGATCATCGGCGCTTTTGCCGTCAACCTGTCCAAAAGCTGGTTCACCGTCTCGTTTCCCGAATACTGGCTCTTTTTCCTGGGATTGCTGTTCGTGACCGTCACCTTGTGGCTGCCTGGAGGGGTCGTTTCCCTGTGGTCCCGCTTGAACGGAGACAAAACATCATGACGCCTGCCGCCATCACCCCCGCCACCCACCCCAACGACGAGGATTACGGCTCCGCCAATCTGGGTCATCTGCTGGTGCCCGACACCCTGGACATCTCCCACAAGGTGATTCTCTACCTGGAGGGGGTGACGGTCTCCTTCGACGGTTTCCGCGCCTTGAACCAGCTCACCCTCACCATCGACGCCGGGGAGTTGCGTTGCATCATCGGACCCAACGGCGCGGGCAAAACCACCATGATGGATGTGATCACCGGCAAAACCCGACCCGACTCCGGCACGGTCTTTTTCGGCCAGACCCTGGACCTGACCCGCATGAGCGAACCGGAGATCGTCCACGCCGGCATTGGCAGAAAATTCCAGAAACCCACCATTTTCGAGCGTCACACCGTATTCGAGAATCTGGAACTGGCGGTCAAAACCGACAAACGGGTACGCCACAGCCTGCGCGCCCGGCTGGACGGCCTCACCCGCGACCGGATCGACGAGGCGTTGCGCACCATCCGCCTGACCCATCTGGCCCACGTGCAGGCGGGTCTGCTCTCCCACGGACAGAAACAGTGGCTGGAAATCGGCATGCTGCTGGTCCAGGATCCCCGACTGCTGCTGCTGGACGAACCGGTGGCGGGCATGACCGACGCAGAGACCGAACACACCGCGGAACTCTTCACCTCTTTGGCGGGACGCCATTCGCTGGTGGTGGTGGAACACGACATGGCCTTTGTCGCCAAACTGGCCAGTCGGGTCACGGTGCTGCACGAAGGGTCGGTGCTGGCCGAAGGCCGCATGGAAGAGGTGCAGAATCATCCTCGGGTCATCGAAGTCTATCTGGGACGCTGATCATGCTCACCGTGGACCATCTCAACCAGTTTTACGGCGGCAGTCACATCCTGCGGGATCTGACCTTCACGGTGCCGCCGGGTCAGGTGACCGCCCTGCTGGGACGCAACGGGGTGGGCAAAAGCACCCTGATGCGCTGCCTGATGGGTCTGGTGCCGGTACGCGGGGGCACGATCCATTTTCAGGGACAAGAGATCACCATGGCCCCTTCCCATCTGCGGGTGCGGGGAGGCATGGGCTATGTGCCCCAAGGCAGGGAGATCTTTCCCCGTCTGACCGTGGAAGAAAACCTGCTCATGGGGCTGGCCAGCCGACCGGCGGGCACCCCGATTCCCCAGAAGATTTACGAAACCTTTCCGGTGCTGTGGGAGATGCGCCGACGGCGGGGGGGGGATCTTTCGGGGGGACAACAACAGCAACTGGCCATCGGTCGCGCTCTGGCGGCCAAACCACGCCTGTTGATTCTGGACGAACCCACCGAAGGGATTCAACCCTCCATCATCAAGGAGATCGAAAAGGTGATCCGCGCCTTGGCGGACGGCGGGGAGATGGCCATTTTGCTGGTGGAGCAATACTACGATTTCGCCCGTTCCTTGGCGGATCACTATCTGGTGATGGAACGGGGGGAGGTGGTCCTGCGGGGCAAAGGAGACCAGATGGATGCCGATGGCGCGCGACAACGACTCGCGGTGTGAAGATCCTCCCCCCGGCTGGTCGGCGGGTCTGACGCTGACCTTGAGCCGTCGGGACAACGGCACGGTGCTTTCCCGACGGGATCATCACGGACCGCTGCTGGTGCAAAAGGCGCTGTATCCCGAAGGCCGGGAGGTGTGTCATCTGTTGCTGCTGCATCCGCCGGGTGGATTGGTCTCTGGGGACGCCCTGACCCTGGATCTGACCCTGGAAGCCGACAGCCATCTGTTGCTCACCACCCCCGGCGCGGGCAAGTGGTATCGCTGCGAGACAGGATCCGCCTCCCAGACGCTTCGGGCGCGATTGGCCAAAGGAGCGATTCTGGAGTGGCTGCCCCAGGAGAACATCCTGTTCGACGGCTGCGATGCCCGACTGGGCATGGCGGTGACTTTGGAAAGCGGCGCGCTTTTCATGGGCCTGGAGATGCTGTGTCTGGGACGCCGGGCCGGCGGGGAACGGTTCGACCGGGGCCGGGTGACGCTGGACAGCCGCGTCCTCACCCCGGAAGGCACCCTCTGGCGGGAACAGGGGGCGATCATCGGCGGATCCCCCTGGATGATGGCCGATGCCGGTTTGGGAGGGCACGGCGTGACCGGCACCCTGATGGTGGCCGGGGTGGAGATCGACCCCGAATGGCTTGAGGTGTGTCGTCGGATCCCGGTTGCCGATGGCCTGCGCACCGGGGTGACCCGTCTACCCCGGATGCTGCTGGCCCGCGCCCTGGGTCACGACAGCGAAACCTTGCGCCACTGGTTGCGTGCGCTCTGGCAGGCTTTGCGCCCCCTGGTGGCGGGGCGAACCGGGGTTTTGCCGCGAATCTGGAATACGTAAATCGAATTAACGTAAGGAGAGACCATGGACCTGACCCCTCGCGAACGGGACAAACTGCTCATTTTCACAGCGGGTCTGCTGGCGGAACGCCGCAAGAATCGTGGCCTGAAGCTCAACCATCCGGAAGCGGTGGCCTACATCAGCGCGGCGATTCTGGAAGGGGCGCGGGATGGGCGCACCGTGGCGGATTTGATGGGCTACGGCACCACCCTGCTTTCCCGCGCCGAGGTGATGGACGGGGTGGCGGAAATGATCCCGGAAATTCAGGTGGAAGCCACCTTTCCGGATGGCACCAAGCTGGTCACGGTGCATCACCCCATCGTGTGAGTGTTCCTGACTCCACTTGCCATAATCATCTTATCAAAAAGAGGTCCGCCCCATGATTCCTGGAGAACTGGATATCCGCCCCGGCACCATCGAACTGAACACGGACCGGGAAAAACGCACCCTGGTGGTGGCCAACCGGGGGGATCGGCCCATTCAGGTGGGATCGCATTTTCATTTTTTTGAAGTCAACGCCGCATTGGATTTCAACCGGACGGCCAGTCGGGGATTCCGCCTCGACATTCCCGCCGGCACCGCCGTGCGCTTCGAGCCGGGACAGAAACGCACCGTACCTTTGGTGGCCCTGGCGGGAGAACGGCGGGTGTATGGTTTCAACGCTCAGGTGATGGGAGCCTTGTAAAATGGCCACGATTTCCCGACAGGCTTACGCGGAGATGTACGGTCCCACCACCGGCGACCGGATCCGGCTGGCGGATACGGAGCTGTGGATCGAGGTGGAGTCGGATTTCACCATTCCCGGCGAGGAGGTGAAATTCGGCGGCGGCAAGGTGATCCGGGATGGCATGGGGCAATCCCAACGGCTGTCTGACGCGGTGATGGATACGGTGATCACCAATGCCTTGATCCTGGACCACTGGGGCATCGTCAAGGCGGATATCGGCTTGCGTCAGGGGCGCATCGCCGGCATCGGCAAGGCGGGCAATCCGGACATTCAACCCGGCGTGACGGTGGTGATCGGTCCGGCCACGGAGATCATCGCCGGCGAGGGGTTGATCGTCACCGCCGGGGGCATCGACAGCCACATCCACTTCATCTGTCCCCAGCAGGTGGAAGAGGCGCTTTACAGCGGCGTCACCACCATGCTGGGAGGGGGCACCGGTCCGGCGGCGGGCACCTGCGCCACCACCTGCACGCCGGGGCCTTGGCATATCCATCGCATGCTGGAAGCCGCCGAGGCGTTCCCGATGAATCTGGGCTTTTTGGGCAAGGGCAACGCCAGTCTGCCGGAAGGTCTGCGGGAACAGGTGCGGGCCGGCGCCATGGGACTGAAATTGCACGAGGATTGGGGCACCACGCCGGCGGCCATCGACTGTTGCCTGACCGTGGCCGACGAAATGGATGTGCAGGTGGCCATCCACACCGACACCCTCAACGAATCGGGATTCGTGGAAACCACCCTGGCGGCGTTCAAGGGGCGGACCATCCATACCTTTCATACCGAAGGCGCCGGAGGTGGCCACGCGCCGGACATCCTGCGGGCCGTGGGGGAGGCCCATGTCCTGCCCTCCTCCACCAACCCCACCCGGCCTTATACCGTGAACACCGTGGATGAGCATCTGGACATGCTCATGGTGTGTCACCATCTGGATGCGGCCATCGCCGAGGATGTGGCCTTCGCCGAATCCCGCATCCGGCGGGAAACCATCGCCGCCGAAGACATTCTGCACGATCTGGGGGCCATTTCCATGCTCTCGTCCGACTCCCAGGCCATGGGTCGGGTGGGTGAGGTGATTCTGCGCACCTGGCAGACCGCCCACAAGATGAAAGTACAACGGGGCGCCCTGCCCGAGGATCGTCAGGCGGGCAACGACAATTTCCGGGCCAAGCGTTATGTGGCCAAATACACCATCAATCCGGCCCTGGCCCATGGCATCGGCCATTGGGTGGGATCGGTGAGCGTGGGCAAACTGGCGGATCTGGTATTGTGGAAACCGGCCTTCTTCGGGGTCAAACCCACCCTGATCCTCAAAGGCGGCATGATCGCCGCCGCCGTCATGGGAGATCCCAACGCCTCGATTCCCACGCCCCAGCCGGTCTATTTCCGTCCCATGTTCGGAGCGATGGGAGCGGCGGTGCGGTGCGCCGTGACGTTCGTCTCCGGTGCCGCCTTGGACAACCCGGCGCTTCAGGAACTGGGATTGAAGAAATCCCTGGTGGCGGTGCAAGGGTGCCGCAGCGTGAAAAAAACCGACATGATCCACAACGGTCTGACCCCGCGCATGGAGGTGGATCCAGAGACCTATCGGGTGCGGGCCGATGGCGAGATCCTCACCTGCGCCCCCCTGGCTCAACTACCGATGGCGCAACGTTATTTTCTGTTTTGATGCGTTTCACCCGTCACCTTAACGAAACCATGGCGGACACAACCCATGATCACGATTCGCGCCTTCGCGCCCGAAAACGCTTCCACGGATCTTGCCCTGCCTTTGACCTGGGGGCAACGGTGTCACAGCCGTCTGCACACCCATCTGCCCGACGGGGAGGTATTGGCGTTGCGACTGCCCCATGGCACCACCTTGAGCCATGGGGATCTGTTGTCGAGCGACGATGGCCGCATTCTGCGGGTGGTCGCGGCGCCAGAGCCGCTGCTGGAGGTACGGGCCGACCATGGGCTGGCCTTGACCCGGGCGGCCTATCATTTAGGCAATCGGCATGGGTCGGTGGAAATCGGTCCGGATTGTATCCGGCTGCCGGAAGACCCCATCCTGATGGGCATGCTGGAGGGGCTGGGGTGTCGGGTGAGCCGGGTGCAGGCCTCTTTCGAGCCGGAACGCGGAGCCTATGGACACGGACACAGCCATGGACATGGCCACGATTCCGGTACATCCGATCGCCATGCCCCTGGACAACACATCCACGAGTTCGCGTGAACACGCCTCTGATCCGACTGATGCAACTGGCCAGCCCCGCCTTGCCCGTGGGGGCCTACACCTACTCCCAAGGGATGGAGTGGGCCGTGGAACAGGGCTGGATCCGGGACGAGGCCACGGCGTTGGCCTGGGTGGAAGGGATCCTGCGCCACCCGATGGCCGGTTTCGAGGCGCCCATGCTGGCCACCTTGCAACGGGCGGCGAACGACTGCGACACGGACCGCTTTCGGGAGTTGAACGACTGGTTCATCGCCAGCCGGGAGACCGGAGAGCTGCGGGCCGAAACCGTGCAGATGGGATATTCGTTGTTTCGTCTGGCGTTGGCGTTGGGAGAAGCGGATTTTGTCGCGGATGAGGAGTCCCTTTCGTTCCCGGCGGTGTGGGCCTTGTTGGCGAACCGCTGGCAGATCGATGAAAGCGCGTCGGTGGGGGGCTATCTGTGGAGTTGGAGCGAAAATCAGGTGATGGCGGCCATCAAGCTGGTGCCTTTGGGTCAGACCGCCGGACAGAGGCTGTTGTGGCGTCTGGGAGGATTGATTCCTGATCTGGCCCGGGCCGCCATCATTTTGGAAGAACCCCTCTGGAACGGCTACGCCCCGGGAGTGGCGTTGGCTTCCAGCGGTCACGAAACCCAGTATTGCCGCCTGTTTCGTTCTTGAAGCCATGTCGTTCCTCAACGTTTTGTTCCTCAGAGAATTTCGTTCCTGAAATGGTCGCATGACGCGGGAGAATGGAAAAAATCATGAAAGATCCGGTATGGCGCATCGGCATCGGCGGACCCGTGGGGTCCGGCAAAACCGCGTTGACTCTGGCCTTGTGTCAACGGTTGCGGCAACGCTTGAGCCTGGGGGTGGTCACCAACGACATCTATACCGCCGAAGATGCCCAATTTCTGGTCCGGCATCAGGCCCTGCCCCCGGAACGGATTCTGGGGGTGGAGACCGGCGGCTGTCCCCATACCGCCATCCGGGAGGATGCCTCGATCAATCTGGAGGCGGTTGACCGTCTGATCCGGCGTTTTCCGGATTTGCAGGTGGTGCTGGTGGAGTCCGGAGGAGACAATCTGGCCGCCACCTTCAGTCCCGAGTTGGCGGATCTGACCTTGTATGTGATCGATGTGGCCGCCGGAGACAAAATCCCCCGCAAGGGCGGGCCGGGCATCACCCGTTCGGATCTGCTGGTGATCAACAAGATCGATCTGGCCCCCCTGGTCAACGCCTCTTTGGAGGTGATGGATCGGGATGCCCGACGCATGCGCGGAGAGCGTCCTTTTGTCTTCACCAACATGAAAACCGGAGAAGGCGTGGAACAGATCATCGCGTTTTTGGAGAGCAGAGGATTGACTTGACGTTCCAGACCGCATCAGGAATCACGCTTGATCATGGAGGGCGTTCAATATGGAGATTCTGGAACCTTTTACCGAAGATGTCATCTTTTCGGAAAAATCGGTCACGACCACCTATCTGCGCGCCCTGTTTCACGTGGGTCAGGCATTGCAGTTGTCCGCCGACCCCAGACGCACCATGCAAAGCGTGGCCGAGGCGTTGCATCGTTACGCCGACATGGAAATCGCCACCATCACCCTGGTGGAACTCTCCTCCGGCTCTTTGGTCATCAACGCCATGGCACCCATGGGCACCAAATCCATGTGCGATGTGTGTTACCGCTCCGGGGAGGGGGTTTTGGGAACGGTGCTGGCCGCCGGACGCACCATTCTGGTTCCCCGCGCCGGGGACGAACCCCGTTTCTTGAACAAATGTGGCTTGCTGGAGCGTCATCTGCCGTTCATCGGCGTTCCCATCCGCATCGGCGAGCAGGAGTTGGTCGGGGTGCTGGCGGTGCAGCCGAAGTTGATGGCTGCGGAAAAATTGATGCACCATGCCTGGTTTCTGGAGATGGTCAGCCATTTATTGGTGCAAAGCATCCTGCTGGCCCGCAAGGTGGAAGAGGAAAAACGCAATCTCGCCGAACACCGGGATCGGCTGCTCATGGAAGTGCGCAACCGTTACGGGTTCGACAACGTGATCGGACGTTCGGCCTCCATGCGTCAGGTGTTCGATCAGGTGCGCATGGTCTCCAAATGGAACACCACGGTATTGCTGCGCGGGGAGTCGGGCACCGGCAAGGAGTTGATCGCCCATGCCATTCATTTCAACTCGCCCCGGGCCAAGCTGCCCTTTATCAAGCTCAACTGCGCCGCCCTGCCGGACAACGTGTTGGAATCGGAACTGTTCGGTCACGAAAAAGGGGCTTTTACCGGCGCGGTGGGGATCCGGCGCGGTCGTTTTGAACTGGCCCACGGGGGTACTTTGTTTCTGGACGAGTTGGGAGAAATCTCCCCCACGTTTCAGGCCAAGCTGTTGCGGGTGTTGCAAGAAGGGGAGTTCGAGCGGGTGGGCGGCGAGCAGACCCTGCGGGTGGATGTGCGCATCATCGCGGCCACCAATCGCAATCTGGAAGAGGCGGTGCAGCGGGGATTGTTCCGCCAGGATCTGTATTACCGGTTGAATGTCATGACCATCACCCTGCCCTCCTTGAGTTCCCGCAAGGAGGACATCCCGGAAATCTCCCGTTTTTTATTGGCCCGCATCGCCAAACGGCAGGGACGACGCTTGGTGATCACGGACGCCACCATGCGCCTGCTGTTGCAACACGACTGGCCGGGCAATGTGCGTGAGCTGGAAAACTGCCTGGAACGGGCGGCGGTGATGAGCGAAGGCAACATTTTGCTGCCGGACAGCATCGTTTTCGCCACGGCGCTGGGAGAGATCAAACCCGCTTCGGTGATCAGCGCACCGGCGTTCCGCCTGCCGGAAACCGAAGGGGAAGAGGAGATGGGGGAAGGGGAAAAGGAACGGGTGATCCAGGCATTGCGCAAGACCGGCTGGGTCAAGGCCAAAGCCGCCCGCCTGCTGGGCCTGACCCCCCGCCAGATCGCCTATCGCATCAAGATCTTCGGCATCGAGACCGAGACCTTTTGATGCCGTGTGGCCGGAATGATTGAACTTCACTGCCGATAATCCGCCTCTCGCCCCGCATCCCGAAGGACATGGACCTGCCATCTATTTTTTATTGGCCAACCCAATACATTGGTGGTAATATGGTCAAATGCACTCCAATATCCTTATCAACACCGAAAGGGGCTATAACATGGATCCGATTTCCACTGCTATTATAACCGCAATCCCCGCCATTGCCGGAAAGGTCGGAGGACAGATGGTTTCGGATGCCTATGATGCTTTGAAAGGCAAGATCAAACAATTGTTCGGTGAGCAACACGCCGTGGTCACCGCCTTGCAAGGGGTTGAACAAAACCCTGCTTCCGATGGCCGTAAACTGACCTTGCAAGAAGAAATCGCTGCCAGCGGGCTGGATCGCGATGCCGAGATTATGAAACTGGCCTCTGCTTTGAGCGAACTGATGAAAAATCATGGCGGGACGAATGTGAAAAACGAGATTAGAAACAAAATCAGACTGAAAGAATCTAAACACAATAAAATTGTCTCAAAGAACATATCCAACTAAAGAGAGCGATATCATGACAAACAGAATAAATAATAGAATAAAAGCAACAAAATCAAAAGTTATTATTGTTAATAAGAATAAGAATTCAGAAAGTACCACACCTCCTCTGCGCCTGGAATTGCAGTTGCTGCCTCCGGGTGTGACCCAGGAAGTCTCCAAAGATATTACCCGATTCCGTTATACCTCCCAAAAGATGCAAATGATCGGTAAGGAAGTGGAACAGGCACAATTGCGTGAGTTCCTGGAAGGTCCAGAGCCATTCAAGTGGTGGCTGGTTGTGGGCGCGGGAGGCCTGGGCAAAAGCCGTCTGGCGCTCGAAACCGCTTTGGAGTGCCAAAAGCAGGGATGGGAGGCAGGTTTTCTGGGTCGCAATCGGACATGGGAGCAGAATGTTCGTTTCCTGAACGAACCACCGCAGGATTGGCCGAGCAAACCGGTCCTTCTGATTGCGGATTACGTCCTTGGCAAACCCAAAGAAATGAGCGAACTGGTGTGCAGGTTGGCCACCCGGAAGTATGCAGATAATGCCAAGGTGCGATTATTGCTGCTGGAACGCGAAGGGGAAGAGGCCGACTGGTTTAAACAATTTCTGGGAGAGGATGGCTACAGCAGAAGTGTCATTACGGGCAACAAACACCGAGAAAAAGCACTGAAGTTGGCACCACTTTCCATGGAACAACTGGTTGAAGTGGTGAACCAATGGCCGGGAAGCAAACGTCTGCCCCAACAGAAGTGGCGCGCGCTTCTGGAGAGATTGGAGATAGACGGACGTCCCCTGTATGCTCTGTTACTGGCCGATGCCTTGCAACATAACGCAACTGCGGCTTTCACCTGGAACAAAAAGGAGTTGGTCTCAGACATCCTGGAACGCGAAAAACACCGCTGGCAAGAAGGGGGCGTGCAACTGGATTCGGATTTGCCTCTGTTGATCGTGGCAACCCTGTGCGGCGGGATTGATACGCTTCGGGAGGACTTGCCGGAGACACTCCTGACCCGACTGGAACAGGCCGTGAACATCCAGAATCCGCCTTGGAGCGAACGCTCCTTGCATCTGACTGGTCACGCCATGAACGCTGAGCAGTCGCGTCTTTTTCCCCTGGAACCTGACCTGATCGGCGAACTTTTTGTTCTGCAAGAGTTGCAGCCAACCCAGGCCAATCCCCGACTGGATAAAAGAAAATGCGACCTGCGCGCCAAACTTCTCACCACTTCCTGGAAAATCAACCCAATCGAGACTTTTGAAACCCTGTCGCGCTGCGCCCAGGACTATCCGGACCACCCAGCCTTGTGGCCGCTCATGGCCTTGCCGGAGGATCATTCTATTTGGATTCGAGAGTTCTGGGCACGTACTGTGGTCAATGTCATCAACTTTGCCGGGGTTCATACCCAGAAGGCCAAGAAACTGCTGGATCGACTCGCCGCCCTGGCCACCGCGCATCCCGGCGAGGCTACTCTGCGGGAGTTGCACGCCAAGGGCGCCTTCAATTTGATTAACGATTATCTCCAAGTTGGAAATCCAACCCAAGCACGTGAGCTGTACGACTCCCTGTCCAAACTGGCCATTTTACATCCCGGCGAGGCTACGCTGCGGGAATGGCAAGCCAAGGGCGCAGTCAATTTGATTAGAGCTTATGGCAAAGCCGGAGATCTGATCCAGACGCGAGAACTATACTATGCCCTGTTCAGACTGGCCTCAGATCATCCCGGCGAGGCCATGCTGAGAAAGGAACAGGCCAAGGGCGCGGTCAATTTGATTGGCTCTTATACCCAAGCTGGAGATCTGACCCAGGCGCAGGAACTGTACGACGCCCTGTCCAAACTGGCTGTTTCACATCCCGATGAGGCTACATTGAGGGAGTCACAAGCCAATGGCGCATTCAATTTGTTTTTCGCTTATGGCAAAGCCGAAGATCTAGCCCAATCATGGAAACTGTACGACGCCCTGTCCAAACTGGCCGCCAAACATACCGACGAGGCTACTCTACGGGAATGGCAAGCCAAAGGTGCGGTCGGTTTGATTCTCGCTTATAGCCAAGCCGGAGATCTGATCCGGGCGCATGAACTGTGCGATGCTCTGTCCAAACTGGCTGCCAAACATCCCCACGAGGCCACGTTACGGGAGGAGTACGCCAAGGGCGCGACCAATTTAATTCACGCTTATTGCCAAGCCGAAAATCTGACCCAAGCGCGTGAACTGTACGACTCCCTGTCCAAACTAGCCGCCGACCATCCCGACGAGGCTACGCTACGGGAGAAACAAGCCAAAGGCGCCATCAATGTAATTTTATCTTATTGCCAAGCTGGAGATCTGACCCAAGCGCGTGAACTGTACGACTCCCTGTCCAAACTGGCCGCCGACCATCCCGATGAGGCTACCCTGCGGGAGTTGCACGCCAGTAGCGCGGTCAATTTGATTCCCGCTTATCGCCAAACAGGAGAACTGACCCGGGTGCATGAACTGTACGACACACTGTCTAAACTGGCGGCAGACCATCCCGATGAAGCCACATTGCGGGAGTTGCATGCCAAGGGCGCGGTCAATTTGATTTTCGCTTATGATCAAGCCAGAGATCTGACTCAGGCGCAGGAAATATATGACGCTCTGTCCAAATTGGCCGCCTTACATCCCGATGAAGCTACTCTGCGGGAGCAACAAGCCAAGAGCGCATTCAATTTGATTAACGCTTATTTCCAAGCTGAAGATCTAACTCAAGCACGGGAACTGTACGACGCCCTGTCCAAACTGGCCTCCTCACATCCCGGCGAGGCTACGCTGCGGGAATGGCAAGCCAAGGGCGCAGTCAATTTGATTAGAGCTTATGGCAAAGCCGGAGATCTGATCCAGACGCGAGAACTATACTATGCCCTGTTCAGACTGGCCTCAGATCATCCCGGCGAGGCCATGCTGAGAAAGGAACAGGCCAAGGGCGCGGTCAATTTGATTGGCTCTTATACCCAAGCTGGAGATCTGACCCAGGCGCAGGAACTGTACGACGCCCTGTCCAAACTGGCTGTTTCACATCCCGATGAGGCTACATTGAGGGAGTCACAAGCCAATGGCGCATTCAATTTGTTTTTCGCTTATGGCAAAGCCGAAGATCTAGCCCAATCATGGAAACTGTACGACGCCCTGTCCAAACTGGCCGCCAAACATACCGACGAGGCTACTCTACGGGAATGGCAAGCCAAAGGTGCGGTCGGTTTGATTCTCGCTTATAGCCAAGCCGGAGATCTGATCCGGGCGCATGAACTGTGCGATGCTCTGTCCAAACTGGCTGCCAAACATCCCCACGAGGCCACGTTACGGGAGGAGTACGCCAAGGGCGCGACCAATTTAATTCACGCTTATTGCCAAGCCGAAAATCTGACCCAAGCGCGTGAACTGTACGACTCCCTGTCCAAACTAGCCGCCGACCATCCCGACGAGGCTACGCTACGGGAGAAACAAGCCAAAGGCGCCATCAATGTAATTTTATCTTATTGCCAAGCTGGAGATCTGACCCAAGCGCGTGAACTGTACGACTCCCTGTCCAAACTGGCCGCCGACCATCCCGATGAGGCTACCCTGCGGGAGTTGCACGCCAGTAGCGCGGTCAATTTGATTCCCGCTTATCGCCAAACAGGAGAACTGACCCGGGTGCATGAACTGTACGACACACTGTCTAAACTGGCGGCAGACCATCCCGATGAAGCCACATTGCGGGAGTTGCATGCCAAGGGCGCGGTCAATTTGATTTTCGCTTATGATCAAGCCAGAGATCTGACTCAGGCGCAGGAAATATATGACGCTCTGTCCAAATTGGCCGCCTTACATCCCGATGAAGCTACTCTGCGGGAGCAACAAGCCAAGAGCGCATTCAATTTGATTAACGCTTATTTCCAAGCTGAAGATCTAACTCAAGCACGGGAACTGTACGACGCCCTGTCCAAACTGGCCTCCTCACATCCCGACGAGGCTACGCTACGGGAATGGCAAGCCCAAAGCATGGTCAATTTGATTCTCGCTTACGGCCAAGCCGGAGATCTAATCCAGGCGCACGAGATGTACGAGGCTCTATCTGAACTGGCCGTCGACCATCCCGACGAAGCCCCACTGAGAAAGCAGCACGCCAATGGCGCGTCTAATATGATTCTCGCTTATCTCCAAGCCGGAGACCTGACCCAAGCGAACGAGTTGTACGAGCGTGTCGCGGATCTTCTCAAAAGTGAATTTCCATCATTGTACGAGCGTTTCGCAGACCTTCTCGCAGGAATGACCGAAAATCAAATCAAGGCCGTGTGGCCGAGATTTTCAGCAGTTTACGGGCTCAATCTGTGAACGAAACCTCTGTATCCCGATTGTATTACGCTGGCGAATGCGCCTTGAGCCAGTCCCGCAAGACGCTGTTCATGCGGACCTGCCATCCCTGCCCGGATGCACGAAAGGCAGCAAGCACGTCGGAATCCAGTTGAACGATCGATGAAGGGCTGTCTGTGGGACGGCCACGGCGAACCAGATTCCCGCCTTTATAAAGGTCGGCTTGCTCGAACCACTCATCCGTCAGTTCCGGAGCATCATCAGGGTCAATCCAGATAGACTCGATATCTCGTTTGTTCGCGTTCATTGGCCTTCCTTAGTGAGATGACATGTCGGGCATGCTCCCGTGGAGTCCAAACAAGAACCACCATCCGTCCATCCAAAACGCCTATCGTAACAAAACGTTGCTCTCCGTAATCCCTGCGTTCATCAAGACGTGTATACTGCTCACCAACAAAGATTTCTGGAGCGCGAAGAAAATCCAGTCCTCGTTCAACGAGGGTCTTTTCCCGTTTTGCCGGGTCGCAGGTGATCTTCATGGCTTCCATTGTAATGAGTCTTTTGACGGGAATTCAACCATGAAACACCTCGGAGACCTCCTTTTGCCCGATTGATCGAGGCTCAACCCAGGCACGCACTCCGACACGCAACCGTATCATAGAGTTTCAACAAGTCCTCGGAACGGGGCACCCGTTTATGGCGTCGGGCGAAGTGACGCAGTTGCAATTGGAGGGTATCCACCTCCTGCGCCGTGATGTCGATGCCCAGGCTGGCGTAGACCCAGCGAATGCCGTGTCGTCCCGAATGTTTGCCCAGTACCAGACGATGTTCCCGACCCACCGCGTGGGGGTCGATGCCCTGATAGTTGAGGGGATCCTTGAGCAGTCCATCCACGTGAATGCCCGCCTCGTGGGAAAAAACCCGCTCGCCCACCACACTTTTCTGAGGCGAAAGGGTCATGCCCGACGCCTGCTCCACCAACTTGGAAACCTTGGGAAATTGCGTCAGATCTATGCCGGTCCGCTGGCCGGAAAAACGGGTCAGGGCCGCGACCACCTCTTCCAAAGGGGCGTTGCCGGCCCGCTCTCCCAGACCGTTGACCGTGGTGTTGACATGGGTGACTCCGGCCCGGATCGCGGCCAGGGTGTTGGCGGTGGCCAGACCCAGATCGTTGTGGGCGTGCATCTCCAGATCCAGATCCGAGGCGCGACGCAACCGCGACATCCGCTCATACAGGCCGAACGGCTCCAAGATGCCCAACGTGTCGGCAAACCGGAACCGCTCCGCCCCGGCCTGTTGAGCCACCTCCATCACCTGAAGCAAAAAATCCGGATCCCCCCGGGAAGCGTCCTCTCCCCCCACGCACACCGCCAAGCCATCTGCCACCGCCTCGGTCACGCACCGTCGCACCTGGGACAACACCCAGGCCCGGTCTTTTTTCAGCTTGTGTTGGATCTGCTGGTCGGATACCGGAATGGAAAGATCCACCAACCCCACCCCCAAATGGCGGCAGGCCCGAATCTCTTCGCTGCGCATCCGGCACCAGACCAGCAGACGCGCCCGCAAACCCAGTTGCGCCACGGCGCGGATCTCCTCCTGCTCTTCGCGCCCCATGGCGGGGATGCCGATTTCCAGCTCCGGCACCCCCATGGCATCCAGACAGGTGGCAATGGCCAACCGCTCTTCCAGGGTAAAGGAGACGCCGGCGCTCTGCTCGCCATCCCGCAGGGTGGTATCGTCGATGATCACCGATGGCAGTCGTTGATGCGGCATGGCGGACTCCTGCGGAAAGGATCACCCGTTCCTGGACAAAGGGGCATGGGTATGACACCGCTTGGGACACACCTTGGAACAGGCGGCGCAGCCAATGCAATCGTCGGCGTTGTGGATGATCATCACCATGTGGGGATCATCGTCGAAACCGTCATCCTGCCAATCCTCCTCTTCTTCCGACCCGCTCAGACCGGCCACCGAATCCCGGTCCACTAGGTCGAACACCTCACGGGGACACACCTTGAAACATCGGCCACAACCGATACAGCGTTTTCCATCCAGCAGGGTAATGAAGGTGGGCATCCAGGGGGTGCCGCCACGGGTCAAACTGGTGACAAACGTTCCGGTCATCCTCGTCTCCTTGGGCTGCGGGCGCGCGACGCTCGCCATGGGTGTTCATCCGCACACTTCCGGTCGCGATGCGGTCAGGATAGGGTCATCACGCTCACAATCCAGCCACGACCCCATGTTCCCCGATCCGCTGCAACGCCACGGCCAGCAACTTGTCCGCCTCGTGTTTCATGCGGGACAGGTCGGCGAAACCGAAACGATGCACATCCCGCAACACCCGATCCACAGCCACCAGTTTTCCCACCACGATCAGCAAAGTGCCGAATCCTTCCGGGTTCATCTCCAACAAAGGCCGGGCCATGAGACCGCACTCTTTTTCGATGAGGACCGCGATGGCGTTGTAAAAACAGCGCAACCGGCCCAACGTGGCAGGCGAGGGATCCCCGACGATGGGAATCGATTGGCGCATTTCCGGAGTCACCAGAAAAGGTTCCAGCATCTTGTGCATCGAGATGCCCTCGCGAACACCACCATGGGAGAGCAATTGACGCCGCATCTCCTGGAAAAAATCGGTGGACAACAACGCTTCATCCTGCCACTGGGTGGTCTCTTGCTCTTGCATGATCCGGCTCCGTTCTGGTTTGTTTAAGGTTATTCATCCCAACCATTGGCCAGCATGGCCAAAAATTTATCCTCCGCCTCCTGGGAAGAGAGCGGTTTCTTGAAAGGGGTCAGACTCTCCCCATGGGAGGCCGAATGCGCTTGCAGTCTGTCCAGCAGCGTGGCAATCGATTCCCCCGACTCCACCACCATGGCGGTGATGCCCGCCGTGGCCAACTGCTGTTTGGCGGCCTCGCCGATCGCCACGCAAAACAACAGACGACACCCTGCCAGCAAGCGAACGCGCTCCCCGATCCGACCGCTGTGGCTGTCCGATGCCACGGATTGCAGCACCTCCACCAGTCGATATCCGTCCGACGCCACTTCGTGGATCACAAAACCCGTGGCCATGCCGAAATGCTCATCGACCCGCTGCCGATCGCTGCTGGCAAAGGCCACCTTTCCGGCGGGTTCACCCATGACCGGGGCTTCCAGGCCATGATGAACCCGCAACCGACGCCAGACGTTGCTCATCGTTCACCGCTCCAAGAGACGCAGGAATGGAACGCAACCCGCTGAAGTAAGGAGAAATCCCGTGCGCGGCACCCTCCAGCAGCCGGTTGGCCGCCTCGAACAGGGCATTGCGACTGCCCCGATAACCAATGCGCGCCTCGCGGAATCCGCCCAAACGGTCGAAGATGGGAAATCCGGCCCGCATCAGCGGCAGATGCAACCGGGCGGCGGTCTCCGCCAGTTGGGAGTTGCCCACCAGCAGTTCGGCTTTCTCCGCCACGGCCACTCTTTCCAGATCATCCAGATCCCCCACCACGGTCAACTCCGGCCCGACGTTGCGGCCCGATGACCGATGCGGGACCACGGCGGCCACGGTGTGGCTTCCCATTTCGGCGAACAGTTGATGAAATCCCGCCACCAGATCCGGCTCCCCGGCCATGGCCACCCGTTTTTGCCCCAACAGAAAATGGGTATCCAGCATGGCGTCCAGCATTTGCCGCCGCCAGCGCTCCACACGGGATGGCACCTTGCCCCCGGTCAAATTGGCCAACGCGGAAACCAGCCGGTCGGTGGCATCCAGCCCCATCAGATGCTCGAACCGCAACACCGGCATGGGGCAAAGCTGTTGCAGACGTTCCGCCGCCGGAAACAAGGAGCGGCCAATCACCAAGGTGGCCTGGGATTGATGGAATTCTTTAAAAAAATCAAGCGTGGTACCCCCCGTGGTAACCGGGAGATAATCCCCTTCCGCCAGATGCCCATCCAGGGCGTCGGACAGATCGGGCAGAAACACCGCCTCCCGATCAAACGCGGCCAACAGATCCCGCACCTCCTCCAGATCCCCCGGAGTCAGGCTGGAGGCGGCCAACACGTTGACGCGGGGAAGCGTGGCGTCGGCCCTCCAGGGACGCGGGGTGATCAGATGTTCCACCATGGCCAGAACCGCCAATCCGTAACCGCTCTCCTGGCATCCGGTGAAATCCGGCGCCTCCACCGGCACGATGGGCAACTCCCGCCATTGGGGATACTCCTGCCGAAAATGCCGGATCACCCGTGGCAGATCACATCCCTGGGTGGACACCAGTCCGGTGGCCACCACCCCGATCAAGACGGCCCCGCTCTTGGCGGCCAGAGTGGCCATCGCCTCGATCAGGTTGCCGTCCGCCCCCATGATGGTGCTGGTCTGATCCAAAGCCGTGGTCTGAATCGGAATCGGCTCCCGGAAGTGGCGTACAAAAAAGACCTTGGTGAACGCGCTGCACCCCTGGGAGCCATGCAACAACGGAATGGCGTTGGCCATGCCCTGAAAGGCCAATACCGCGCCGACGGTCTGACTGGTTTTCAAGGGGCGCACGGTCAGGGCTTTGCGTTTGAGGACAGGGGTGGTCATGGGGTCTCTCCCGTGGCGACAGGCACGGTCGCGGTCGCCCAGGGGGCCGGTCGACGCACCCGCTCCCAGATCGGACTGTGCATGGTGATGTCCAGTTGTCGGGCCAGCTCCGGCAGGCCCGCGTAACCGGCGTAGGCGTGCTCCCGCTCCTGGTTGATATCCAGAAAAGGCAGACAGGCCTTCAACGCGGTAAACATGTTGCGCCCACCGGCGATGAACACATCCGCCCGCTGCCGACGAAACAGATCCAACATCAGGCGCGGATTGCCCTCCTCGATCAGCACCGCCTCCTCCCCCATCAACTCCTGAATGCGCTCCCGGTCCTGCTGGGTGGACTTCTTCACGCCGGTCGCCACCACCGTCATGCCCAGATCCTGCAACGCGGAAACCACGGACCAGGACTTGACCCCGCCGGTGTACAGCAGCGCCCGCTTGCCCTGCAATCGTTGACGCCAGGGGAGCAGTTCCTGAGTCAGGCGTGCCTCTTCCCGCTGGATCACGGTTTCGGTGCGCTGTTGCAAGTCGGCATCACCGGTCAGCCGGGCCATGCGCCGCAAGGCGTCCGAGGTGTCGCGCATGCCGTAAAAACTCCCCTCGAACCAGGGAATGCCGTATTGCTCTTCGAGCTTGCGCGCCACGTTGATCAGCGCCTTGGAACAGACCAGCATGGTGACTTCGGCCCGGTGCATGGTCTGCACCTCGTGATAGCGGGTATCCCCGGCCAGGGTACACAACACCCGAATGCCCAGTTCGTCCAGCAACGGGGCTACATGCCAGAACTCCCCGGCAATATTGAACTCCCCGACCAGATTGATGGCGTGGATGCGCATCTCCGACCTGGGCGGCACCGGGTCCGGCTCCCGGGTGCCCACCACATATTTCAAGATGGTCTCTCCGGCGATCCGGTTGCCCAGATTCTTGGTGCCATAAAAACCGGCAGCGTCCACCGGAATCACCGGCAAACCAAAGGCATTGCCCGCCGCGCGACACACCGCCTCCAGATCATCGCCGATCAGGGCGGGAATGCAGGTCTGATAGACGAATACCGCAGGCGGATGCCACCGTTCCACCGTGGTCTTGATGGCGAACAACAGCTTCTTTTCGCCCCGCCCCATGATGATCTCCTGTTCGGACAGATCGGTGGTCAACCCCAAGCGATGCAACTCCGGACCGCTGGACAACGATCCCCGCCCATTCCAGGAACTCCCCGCGCAGGCGATGGAACCGTGAACGATATGGGCCGCATCGCTGATGGGAAACAGGGTGATCTGCGCGCCGTCGAAACTGCATCCTCCGGCTGTGGCACCGGGCTTGAGCTTGCCACAGGTAGTCTTGTCCGGGGTGTGATGCTGGCAGGCGGGTTCTTCCAGCAGTCTGGCGATCTCGGCGTTTTTCATGGGCCTCTCCTGAAATGGGGTTCCACCAGAAAATCGCAATGGTTATGCCAGAGACAATTAGTTGATTTATTTTGATATTTTGCCGTGATCGATTGTCCGGAATCCGACCACATCCCCCCCTTGGTCCGGTTTCGGACAATTGTTCGCCCATTGTCGCACAAAGCCGGCGCATCGTAATAAATAGATCATTATATATCAATTAATTAAGCTAGGCACAGCTCTTGCTGACCTGATATGTGTGGCACGATCACAAAAACCCTATCAAGGAGTCACGGCATGAGCATGGTCCAAGAGTCTGGATGCCGCCCGATCCAGCCAAACAATGCGCGGATCGAGGAGCATCCCTGTTATTCGGAAGGGGCCTCTCATCGCTACGCCCGCATGCATCTGCCGGTGGCCCCGGCGTGCAACATGCAGTGTCGTTATTGCAACCGGAAATTCGACTGTTCCAACGAATCCAGACCCGGGGTGGTTTCCGGGGTGCTAAACCCCGATCAGGCGGTGAAACGGGCCTGGGAGGCCAGACAGCGTTTGCCCCATCTGCGGGTGATCGGTTTTGCCGGACCCGGCGATCCCCTGGCCAACCGGGAACGGGTGTTCGCCACCTGCAAACCGTTGCGCTCCTCGTTTCCCGATTGGCATTTGTGCCTGTCCACCAATGGGCTATGTCTGCCCGAATCGGTGAACGCGATCCTGGATCACGGCATTCAGCACGTCACCATCACCCTCAACGCCCTGGATCCCGAGGTGGGAGCGGCCATCTATTCGTGGATTTTCTGGAACAAAAAACGACGACGCGGGGTGGAAGCCGCCCACATTCTGTTGGAGCAGCAACTGGCGGGGCTGTCCGCCCTGATCGCCCGGGGGGTGTTGGTGAAAATCAACTCGGTGTTGATTCCCGGAGTCAACGATCGACAGATCCCGGAAATCAACCGTCTGGTGAGCGAGGCCGGGGTGTTCAGTCACAACATCATGCCCCTGATCAGCGCCCCGGAGCATGGCACCTATTACGGTGTCATGGGGATTCCCGGACCAAACGAGGCCCAATTGCAGCAGGTGCGGAGTCAATGTGGCGGAGCGGCCAAACTGATGACCCATTGCCGTCAGTGTCGGGCCGACGCGGTGGGATTGCTGGAGCAGGATCGTCAGGCGGAGTTGAACCGCTCCCCGGTGGAAGACAGTCGGGTCATTCCCATTCACCGCCCCACCCGACGCGATCCGGTGGCCAACCCCCCATCACCGGTGGTGCTGGCCGTGGCCAGTCAATCCGGCGAGCGGGTGGATACCCATTTCGGGCACGCGGCATTTTTCCGGATCTACCGGGTAACGGGAGCGCAGATCGAACACCTGGGCGAACGTTTCGTGCCCCGTTATTGCCAGGGTGATGATCAATGCGAGGACAAGGACCACACTCTGAAAGCCGTTTTGAATCTTCTGAACGACTGTCAGGGTGTGATCTGTGCCCGCATCGGCTTTGTCCCCTGGCAGGAGTTGCTGGAACGGGGCATCGAACCGGTGAACAGCCATGCGGATCGGCCTGTGCTGGAAGCGTTGTCGCACACCGCGCGCCTGTTGCAGGACAAACACGCCATCCCCACCCCCAAGGTGGCCGCAGCCGGCATGAAAGGACGCGGCTGAAAACCAACACCCAATCGAGGAGCCTGAAAACCATGATCGCCTTAATCATCACCGCCGAATGCATCGCCTGCTGGGCCTGTGAGCCCATTTGTCCCAACGCGGCCATCCGGGTCAAGAATGAGGTGTTCCGCATCGACAAAAAATCCTGCACCCGCTGCGAAGGATACGGCGACCTGCCGCAATGTGTGGAAATCTGTCCGGTGGAAGGGGCCATCATCGACGATGAAGGAACCGCCATGAATCCTCCGGGCAGCCTGACCGGCATTCCCCCCAGGGAGCCACTGCCAGCCTGAAATCACGCCAGCCTATGGAGCAAAGACCATGGAACTGTCCACCGTGTGGCGTTCAACCCGTCCACCCTTTCATCACCGCAGGCTTGGCATCCATCCAACGCTGCTGGACGCGGCCCGACACAACCCGCTTGGGGTGTGGCTGGCCCGCATCATCAGTTCCTGGTTGAATGGAGATACGGCGTTGCCGGGTCATCTCGGTCTGGGAAGTCAGGCGTTCGCGGCGTTGATGCGCTACCATTTTCCCGGGATCACCCTGCCCAATCCGCTCCTGGATGGGCGGACGACTCCGGACCCGCAACGCGCGCCGGAACGGGAGGCGCTGATCGAATTGTTGCGCGCACACTGCGTGCTGGGTTATCCGGATGCCGACTGGATGGCGCGGATCGTGGCGGAAGGGTGTCTGGGAGAGGATCATCTGTGGCAGGATCTGGGGTTGTGGGCGCGGGAGGATCTCTCCTCCCTGCTCCAGCATGCGTTCACCCCCCTGGCGAGCCGCAATGTGAACGACATGAAATGGAAAAAATTCTTCTACAAGCAACTGTGCGAGGCGGCGGAGATTTCCCTGTGCCGGGCGCCGTCGTGCGACGCCTGTCGGGACTATGACCGGTGTTTCGGGCCGGAGAGATGATATCCCCCCGCTGGAGCCCGTTACAGAAACGGGCGGTGGGGGCTTATCTGGGGTTGGCGGTGGGAGACGCCCTGGGGGCCACGGTGGAATTCATGACCCCACGGGAAATCAAGGCCAACCATGGTCGGCACCGGGAGATCATCGGCGGGGGCTGGCTGGGACTCAAACCCGGTCACGTCACCGACGACACCACCATGAGTCTGGCACTGGGGGAGGCGATTCTGCGCAACCGCCGCATCGATCCGGTGGACGCGGCCCAGGCGTTCGACGCCTGGATGCGGGCCAAACCGGTGGATATCGGCAACACGGTGCGCCGGGGCATTCTGCATTTTCGCCGCACCGGGGCACCCCGCTCGCCACCGGGGGAGCAGGACGCGGGCAACGGTTCGTGCATGCGGGTATTGCCGGTAATTCTGGCCTGTCATGGGGGGACAGAGGAAAATCTCGACTTGGCCTGCCTGCATCAAGGCCGGGTGACCCATCACAATCCCCTGGCCGAGGCGGGAACCGAGTGCATGGCCCATCTGGTGCGCATGGCCCTGACCGGCATCCAGGTCTCCGACATGCTGTCTGGACCGGTACAACAATTGGTGTCGGCCTGGCCGGTTTTCCGTTTCCGGGTGCGACCGGAGATGAGCCATCCCTCTGGTTTTATCGCCGACACGCTGCGGGCAGTATTCCAAGGGTTTTTCGACTCCGACAGCTTCGAAGAGTGTGTCACCGACGTGGTCAATCTGGGTGGCGACGCCGACACCACCGGGGCCATTGCCGGCATGTTGGCCGGCGCCCATCACGGGGTGGAAGCGATCCCGAAACGATGGCTCAACGCCCTGCAACCCCAGGTGGTCGAGGGTTGTATACGTCAGGCTTTGGCTTTGATCCAATCCGCGCCCCTGCCCGTCATGCCCGAGGCGGGATGGTCAAATCCGGATGTGCGCATCACCGGGACAAGGTGACTTCGTACAACCCTCCGATCACCAGATACTCCTCTTCCCCTTTGAGCACGCCGGGCAACAGGGCGTTGAAAAACATGATTTTAGGTATTGGAACATCCGTTTCCAAAATTTGATCCCCAAATTCATCTGCCCGTTCCCGATTGATGGTGAATGAACTAAGATTGTTGAGCAACACCACGCACAGCCGTCGTCCCAGTCTGGCGACCAGATCGTGTTCCGCCAGCCGGTTCACCCCGCGAAACAAGGTGACGTGTTGCTGCCGGGGCTGTTGCCGGACCAACTCATATTGACAATAGGTATACAGCAGATCCAATTGCCCTTCCAGATTATTGGTGTTGTAGACCCCCGCGCTTTGTTGCCTTAAGAATCTTTGGTAATCGTCACTTTCCGGCAGGATGCGACCGCCGAAATAACGGGGTAGCAACCCGAAGCGCGACGCCACCCAGCCTTTCAACACCGCCCCTTCCCGACCATCCGGATCGAACAGCCAGCCGCGCAACACACTCAAATAATCCGCCTTGTTGCGGCGGATGCGGGATTGGGCGTTGAAGCCCGCGCTCTCCGGCGAGGCCAGGGAAAAATAAACCGCCAAGTAATCCATAAACTGCACAGCCCGATCCTTCGGGTCGGAGAGACGCTCCAGACGCCAAAACAAATCCTTGTGGATGATGGCCACCCCATCCAGTTCCACCCGTTCGGGCCGCAACTGAAAATCCAAACTGGCCAACACCGACGAGGGGACGTTGCACCGGTTGAACCGGGTCCACGACTCTCTGGGAGGCGGCCAGGACTCCCCCACATCCACACGCTGCGGCATACTCGCTCCCTTGCGGGCCAAAGGCACCCAAAACGATTGGTTTTTTCGATCCCGAAGTCTATCGACAATTCCTTCCAAAGCTCAATCCCTCTTGTGATTTTGTAGACAAACGGACATTCAGACGCTTCATGTCGTATTCCAGACCTGATTTCAGGCGTGGCGAAAGTCAATTTAATGATTTATTATCATATGGTTATGCTATAATAACAGATTTGGCGCGGGAAATGCCCTTATGGAAATCGAGGCAGTCACACCGTTTCTTTTCCCATTCCAGACCAAGGAGTATCCCAACATGGCAATACGGCAATGCGCCATTTACGGCAAGGGCGGCATCGGCAAATCCACCACCACCCAGAATCTGGTCGCCGCACTGGCCGAAGCGCAACAAAAGGTGATGATCGTCGGTTGTGACCCCAAGGCCGACTCCACCCGCCTGATTCTCCATGCCAAGGCCCAGAACACCATCATGCAGTTGGCTTCGGAAGCCGGCAGCGTGGAGGATCTGGAGCTGTCCGACGTGCTCAAAGCCGGATATGGCGGCATTCGCTGCGTGGAATCCGGTGGACCGGAACCGGGTGTGGGATGCGCGGGTCGGGGTGTGATCACGGCCATCAATTTCCTGGAAGAAGAAGGGGCCTACGAAGAGGATCTGGATTTTGTGTTCTACGACGTACTCGGGGATGTGGTGTGCGGCGGTTTCGCCATGCCGATCCGGGAAAACAAGGCCCAGGAGATCTACATCGTGGTTTCCGGCGAGATGATGGCCATGTACGCGGCCAACAACATCGCCAAGGGGATCGTCAAGTATGCCAATTCCGGCAAGGTGCGTCTGGCGGGTCTGATCTGCAACTCCCGCAACACCGACCGGGAAGCGGATCTCATCGAGGCCCTGGCGGAACGTCTCGGCACCCAGATGATCCATTTCGTTCCCCGGCACAATGTGGTGCAACGGGCGGAAATCCGCCGCATGACGGTGATCGAATACGATCCCACCAGCCCCCAGGCCGATGAATACCGCCAGTTGGCCAGCAAGATCGTCAACAACAAGAAAATGGTGATCCCCACCCCCCTCACCATGGATGAACTGGAAGCGCTGCTCATGGAGTTCGGCATTCTGGATGAGGAGGACACCTCCATCATCGGACGCACGGCGGCGGAAGAAAAAACCATTCCCATCGTTCAGGCTGTGGCGTAAGGAGACGGGCCATGTTGACACGTGACGAAGCGGAAAAATTGATTCAGGAGGTGCTGGCGGCCTATCCCCCGGAGGCCGCCGAAGACCGGGCCAAACATCTGGCGGTGCTGGACGGAGAAGCCCTGGAAGGCGGTTGCGGCATCACAGCCAACCGCAAATCCCTGCCCGGCGTGATGACCATTCGCGGTTGCGCCTACGCCGGTTCCAAGGGGGTGGTCTGGGGACCGATCAAGGACATGATCCACATCTCCCATGGTCCGGTGGGATGTGGTCAATACTCCCGGGCGGGACGACGCAACTATTATGTGGGGACGACCGGGATCAACGCGTTCGGCACCATGAATTTCACCTCGGATTTCCAGGAGAAGGATATCGTCTTCGGCGGCGACAAGAAGCTCGCCAAACTGCTGGAAGAGGCCAACGCCTTGTTTCCCCTCAACAAGGGAATTTCCGTGCAATCCGAATGCCCGGTGGGTCTGATCGGCGACGACATCGAAGCCGTGGCCAAGAAAAAAAGCGTGGACCTGAACAAACCCATCGTGCCGGTGCGCTGCGAAGGCTTTCGCGGGGTCTCCCAGTCCTTGGGCCACCACATCGCCAACGACACCATCCGGGATTATATTCTCGACCGTCCCAAGGCCGATGACGGCATTCAAGCCGGTCCTTACGACGTGGCCATCATCGGGGATTACAACATCGGCGGGGATGCCTGGTCTTCCCGCATTCTGCTGGAGGAAATGGGATTGCAGGTGGTCGCCCAGTGGTCCGGGGATGGCACCCTCGCCGAACTGGAACGGACTCCCAAGGTGCGGCTGAATCTGGTGCATTGTTACCGCTCCATGAACTACATCAGCCGTCACATGGAGACCAAATACGGCATTCCCTGGCTGGAATACAACTTTTTCGGGCCTTCCAGGATCGCCGACTCGTTGCGCCGCATCGCCGCCCGCTTCGATGACCGCATCAAGGCCGGCGCGGAAGCGGTGATCGCCAAATATCAACCCATGGCCGATGCCATCACCAACCGTTTCCGGCCCCGTCTGGAGGGCAAACGGGTGATGCTGTATGTCGGCGGATTGCGTCCCCGGCATGTGATCGGCGCCTATGAGGATCTGGGCATGGAGGTGGTGGGCACCGGTTATGAATTCGGCCACAACGACGACTACGACCGCACCCAGGTGGATTTGAAAAACACCACGCTGATCTATGACGACGCCTCCGGCTACGAGTTGGAGCGTTTTGTGGAACGGGTGCGTCCGGATCTGATCGGATCGGGCATCAAGGAGAAATATGTCTTCCAGAAGATGGGCATTCCCTTCCGGCAGATGCACTCCTGGGACTATTCCGGCCCTTATCACGGTTACGACGGTTACGCCATTTTCGCACGGGACATGGATATGACCATCAACAACCCCTGCTGGAAAATGATGACGCCTCCCTGGCGTCAGCCCAACGCCGCGTGAACCCAAAAAGAAAAAATCTCAATGTTCCACTGTCTTTCGTGTCTGCGGATGAGCAGCACGGGAGGGGAGACCCACCATGAATCAAACCGCGGAAAAGATCATTCCCTGTTATCCCCTTTTCCAACAACCGGAATACCGTGACACCCTGAGAAAAAAGGGGGAAGAGTACGAAAACCGGGAACCGAAAGCCAAAATCGACGAAACCTTCGCCTGGAGTACCTCGCCGGAATATCAGGCGCTGAATTTCCAGCGGGAGGCGTTGACCGTCAATCCCGCCAAGGCCTGTCAGCCTCTGGGGGCGGTACTGTGCGCGTTAGGCTTTCACGCCACCTTGCCTTACGTGCATGGCAGTCAGGGCTGCACCGCCTATTTTCGCACCTATTTCAATCGCCATTTCAAAGAGCCGGTGGCTTGCGTCTCCGACTCCATGACCGAAGACGCGGCGGTGTTCGGCGGTCAGAAGAACATGTTCGCCGGTCTGCAAAACGCCAAGGCGCTGTACGAACCGGAGATGATCGCCGTTTCGTCCACCTGCATGGCGGAGGTGATCGGGGATGACCTGAACGCTTTCATCACCAACACCAAAAAAGATGGCCGCATCCCCACCGACTTCCCCACCCCCTACGCCCACACCCCGAGTTTCATCGGCAGCCATTTGACCGGGTGGGACAACATGCTGGAGGGGATTTTGCGCTATTTCACCCTCAACGCCATGGCCGACAAGGTGCCGGGCAAGAGTGGCAAGATCAATCTGGTGGCGGGATTCGAGGGGTATCTGGGCAATTTCCGGGTGTTGAAACGCATGATGCAGGAGATGGGGGTTTCGGCCACCTTACTGTCCGACCCGGAGGCGGTACTGGATACGCCGGCGGATGGCAAATACCGCATGTATGCCGGAGGCACCACCCAGGACGAGATCAGACAGGCTCCCAACGCCATCGACACCTTGTTTCTGCAACCGTGGGGAGCCGACAAAAGCAAGAAATTCGTCAAGGAGACCTGGAACCATCCGGTGACCAGCGTGGATGCGCCCTATGGTCTGGCGGCCACGGATCGCTTCCTGATGACCATCTCCCAACTGACCGGTCAGCCCATCCCCGCCTCCCTGGAACTGGAGCGTGGCCGACTGCTGGACATGATGGCCGACTCCCACGCCTGGTTGCATGGTCGCAAGTTTTCGGTATACGGCGACCCGGATTTTGTCATGGGCATGGCCCGTTTTCTCATGGAACTGGGCGCCGAGCCTGTGCATCTGTTGAGCCACAACGCCAACAAACGCTGGGGCAAGGCCATGGAACAATTGCTGGCCTCTTCCCCCTACGGCAAAGGGGCGGAGGTGCATTTCGGTCGGGATTTGTGGCATCTGCGCTCCCTGCTGTTTGAAAAGAAGCCCGATTTCCTGATTGGCAACTCCTACGGCAAGTTCATTCAACGCGACACCCTGCACAAGGGCAAGGAGTTTGAAGTGCCGTTGATCCGCATCGGATTTCCCATTTTCGACCGGCACCATCTTCATCGTCACACCACTCTGGGTTACGAAGGGGCCATGTACCTGCTGACCACCCTGGTCAACGCGGTGCTGGAACGGCTCGACGAGGATACCCGGGGCATGGCGGAGACCGACTACAACTATGATTTGATTCGATAGGGGGTGTGCGTGCCAGAGATCATGTTGAGACACAATGAACGGGGGGAACTGCTGTGCTATGTGCCCAAAAAGGATCTCGAAGCGGTCGTGCGAACCGTGGAGTTCGATCAGGACGACCGGTGGGGAGGCACCCTGAGTCTCGCCAATGGGGAAAAGCTCTATCTGGAACCTTTGACCCAACGACCGCTGATCCCTGTCACCTTTCGTGTACGCAAATTGTGAACCAGGAGTAAAACCATGACCGTTTCAGTCCAGGAGTTGACCGAAGAGCTGGCCTTGCGCATCGGTTTGGCCAGTCGGGAATTGTCGCTGCCTTCGCCCCGCGTCCTGATCACGCGGTTGCAGGAGCTGTTTGGAGGTCAACTCCCGGACCAGGAACGGTTGAAAACCCTGACCCCCTGTCAGTTGCGCCCTTTGTTGCAACAGGATCTGCCCGATCTCACGGGCAAGACCCTCAAATCCGCCCTGCACTGGTTGACCAGTTGGGAACCGGAGGTCGCCAACCCGGTTAAGGATTCCGCCGCGCCTGTGGCGGATCATCCCCCGGATGGGGTGGTACGGGTGGCCATGGCCAGCATGGGTCATGGTCGGCTGGATGGCCATTTCGCCTCATGCAGCCACTTCATGATTCATGATGTCACCTCCGACGGGATACGCCGGGTGACGGAGCGCGCCCTTCCCCTGACGGACGAAAAGCGGGACAAGGTGGAAAGCCGTCTGGCCCTGATCCGGGACTGTCGGATTCTGGTGGCGACCAGCATCGGCGGACCGGCAGCCGCCAGAGTGACCCGCGCAGGTCTGTTGCCTCTCAAGGTGACAGACGGCATGACCGCCACGGCATGGCTGGAGGATCTGCGACAGGTCCTGGCCACCACCCCACCGCCCTGGCTGAAACGGATCATGCATGGGGATTGACGCAGAAGGTGATGCCCGTTTTGCACCATGCGGCCATTCCGGGCATCAAGAAGCCGTCGGGCTTGCGGGGACGGGTGAGCGTTTGTGGTGGGGTGTGGAGGTATTGAAACGCCATGGACAGGATGGCGGGAACGATCAGGGGAAATTTTCTGATACGCTGAAGGCAAGGATCTGGTATCATGGTTCCGTCATTCACATTGATTCTCGAAGACTCCGACCATGAGCGCCTCCATTGCCACGTTTGACACCTTGAAATTTGTCCACCGTTTGCGTGATGCCGGGGTGGATGTGACCAACCCCGAAGCGCGCCCATTCACCGGGGGGATATCCTGGATCCGGTCGAGGGTCATCCCGCAGGGGACTTTTTTCGATGTGGGAATGATGGGGGATCTGGTATGATGAGGCCTCATCCACACATAAATCCGGAGCAATCACCATGGCCACCGTCACTTTCGATACCCTGGAACTGGTTGAATCTCTTGAGGCTGCCGGATTCACCAAAGAGCAATCCAAGGGTGTCGTCAACGCCTTCAAAAAGGCTCAAGACGTTTCCTTCAAAGAACTCGCCACCAGGGGAGACATCAAGGAGCTGGAAATGCGAATGGATGCCAAGTTCGAAAAAGAACTCGCCCCAATTCGTACCGATCTCCTGCTGATCAAATGGATGCTGGCCCTGGTGATCACAGCCACAGTGCTTCCCGCCTTGAGAACACTCTTTGGATGACGCGCCTGAATGAACTGGTCCCGCGCAAAAGCCCCCAACGAACTTGAGTTGGCCACCAAGAAAAATCTGCAAGTCGAACTCGCCCCACTCAAATGGGGCATGGCTGGATGCGTTGCCGGAATCGTCACGCTCATCCTCCAATCGTTCTTCCTGCACTGACCAACCCCGAAGCGCGCCCATCTACCGGGGGGATATCATGGATCCGGTCGAGGGTCATCCCGCACCCGCGAGGCATTTTCCGTTTTTTCAATAATGGGACGTGGCCATCACGGATGGTGACTACTTTTTGAATGCTGGGAGTGGCAAACTGTCCACCTTGACCATGGAACCCGATGCCATGCTTGACGAGGATTTTCAGTAGCCTGACTCATTAATTTGGTCAAGAAATAGCGTTCACTACTCATCACATTTATTGCGTGACAGATCAACGACAATCATGCCGTCAACTTCTGGAAGTTGGCTTCTAAAATCTCGTTCCCAACCATCAGAACCTTCTTCCCCTTTCATGAATGAACGCACATAATCCGGAATTTCATTAAAATAGCCTGGGGAATTTGTGTTGCTGTTGTTATATTCTGTTATGGTTTTTGAAAAGCAATCACCAAAGAACATTTGCAGTCCTTTGATTCCATTGCTGTGCGCCATAGGGCAACAAAACAAACAAGATGCGGGCATGGCATCGTTTAAAAGAACACTCCACCCTATAACTTGTTTTACTCCTTTAATGTATTGATTAGAAATAGGTATTGCCTCACTTAAGAAAACACCCTCATCAATCCCTTTCGAGGGCATCCCGCCACATTTTGTCTTGAACGGTTGACTGCCAAAGTGCAAAGCACTATAGAGTGCATAAAACGGCAAGAGATTCTTAGCATGTGCATCTTTAATAAGTGTATCAATCTGAAGCCCATATTTGTTGGCATAGGCTAAGGAAGGGTAATTGTCATTTTTGTCAAGGCGTTTAGCTTGCACGCGCAGACCAATTCCTGCACATCCATCTATGAACCACCACTCCCAGTCTGCCCCTGTTGTTTTTCCCTCTTCCCGTCGCGTAAATTTATGATAACGGACATAAGGAATATGTTTGGTAAGGGAATACAGAAACCAGTCCGTTATGGATTCTTCGCCAACGTTTGACTGTGAAGACATCCAATCGTAAACTTCTTGACAGACTTTGGTGGCTTGGTCGCACGAAGACATATTGATTTGCCTATATAACTGTGTGCTGGATTACATCAACTGCCCCTATTCAGCAGTCAACTGAAAATTTTAGACTCCCACCCCATTTTTGGGACAGTTTTTGCGATTGCAGTATGGCTTGACCCATGGAGTTCCGCATACTACCCCTTGAATCTCTTTGGGACTTAAATACAATCCCAAAAACGGCCTTCCCAGTATTCCCGGAAAGGCCGTTTAGCGATTCAAAATATGGTGGGCGGCACAGGGATTGAACCTGTGACCCCTGCCGTGTGAAGGCAGTGCTCTCCCGCTGAGCTAGCCGCCCGCTTGCGGGGAAAGATCGTGGAGCTTTTCTCGATCTTTCTTGCGGTACAACGTTGAAAAGGATACACCACTCTTCCTCCAAGAGTCAATGAAAATCGTCAGCCTCGCCCATCTCTTCTTGCGGGACCCCCAAAAGCCAGGGCAGGCGGATTCGGGATCGGTTCAGGTGGCGGGTTGCGCAGACAGATGGTGATCCAGACGTCGGATCAGGGTCTGCAAGGTCGCGCCAGCCTCCACGAAGGCAAAACGATCCAGATTGGTTTCCATTTCCTCCACCAAAACCCGCAGATCCTCCGGGGCATGGGCCATCATGGGTTTCAGAGCCTCGAACATATCCAATCCCTCCCCCGAGGAGACATGGAGAAAGTCGGCCAATCGATGCAACACAGGTCGGATGACCGCCAGATCCAGCGGTTGCGCTTTTTCGTCCCCCCACGACTGCTGTTCGTGGCACGCCAACAGTCCGATGGATGCCATGACCCGCTTCAACGCTTGGTCGAATTGTGCCAACACCAGGGGCCACCGTTCCCGGAGATTCTCCTTGATGGCGATTTCCAGTTCCGAGGCCACCACGGACAGCTCCGTGGCGGAAAGATTGCCCGCCAGTCCCTTGATGGAATGGACCAGACGCTTGACCGGCTCCAGTCCATGTCCTTCGGCCTGCTCCAGGTGGTGACGAATGGTTTCCGTGGCCTGGGCGTGTTCGCGACCAAACGAAAGCAACAACGCACGCAACAGCTTGTGATTGCCGTTGACCCGATCCAATGCCCGTGGCACATCAATTCCGGGCAGGATGTCGGGCAAACACGCCGCTCCGGAATCCCCGACCTCGGGAACGAGAATGGAAATTTCTTCAGGCACCACCCGCGCCATGGGCTTGATCCAGTGCAGCAGCGCTTCGTAAAGCCGACATTTATCAATGGGCTTGGAGAGATGATCGTTCATCCCCGCCGCCAGACACCGTTCCCGTTCTCCGGCCATGGCGTGGGCGGTCATGGCGACGATGGGCAGATCCCGGGGCAAAGACGAGGCGCGCATCTGACGGGTGGCCTCATAGCCATCCATGATGGGCATCTGGATGTCCATCAGGACCAGATCATAAGGGGATGCCAAAGCCTTTTCGACCCCCTGTTGACCATTTTCCGCCGCTTCCACCAGCAGACCGACACCACGCAACAGCTCCTCGGCCACCAGACGGTTGATGGCATGATCTTCCACCAGCAGCACTTTGGCGCCGCCAATCCGGGCGCGCAATCCTGCCAGATCCATGGGCGTGCCCATACCCCGGTGGGTTTTGGGACACAACGGGGCCGGTGGCAGGGTGGCGGGATCCTGACTGGGCAAAAGCACCGTGAAAAAAAACAGACTGCCCTCCTGGGGTATGCTTTCCACCCGCATCTCCCCCCCCATCATGGCCACCAACCGTTTGCAGATGGTCAAACCCAGACCGGTTCCGCCGTAACGGCGTGTGGTGGAGCCATCCGCCTGCACAAACGGATGAAAAAGTCTGCCGACTTCTTCCGCAGTCATGCCGATTCCCGTATCCCGCACCGAAAATTCCAATTGTTCCGGGGTGAGATCATCCCGGGCACGCAGCAGACGGGCTGTGACCACGATTTCGCCACGCGGGGTGAACTTCAAGGCGTTGGCGACCAGATTGATCAGGATCTGTTCCAACCGGTAGGGATCCCCGATCACCCGGGGGGGAGAGTCGCCGATCCAGTGCAGGGTCAGCCGCAACCCCTTCTCCTCCGCCTGCCCCCGGAACAGATCCGACAGCCGATCCAGCAACTCCCGTGGCGAAAAGAGAACCGTTTCCACTTCCAGTTTGCCGGCCTCGATCTTGGAGAAGTCGAGGATGTCATTGATGATCCGCAGCAACAAATGCGAAGAGTCGGCGATCTGCCGCAGGTAGAAATGCGAACGGGGATCCGTGGGATGCTGCAATCCCAGATCGGTCAAACCGATGATGGCATTCATCGGAGTACGGATTTCATGGCTCATGTTGGCCAGGAATTCACTTTTGGTGCGGCTGGCGGCTTCGGCCTGCTCCTTGGCCTGTTCCAGAGTGGTCATGTTCTCCTTGAGGGCCAAATCCTTGAGGTGCAGACTGGAAGCCATATGATTGAAAGCATGACCCAGTTCGGCGAACACGTCTCCGGATTCCAGATGGATGCGATGTTCCAGACGTCCCTGAGCAAACTGTTCGGCGCCAATACGCAACTGCTGGGTTCGTTCTTTGATGATTTTCTTCAGAAACAGGACAATCAGGACAAACAGAACCAGACCCTCCACGGAAAGCAGCATGAACAGCTTCTGATTCCAACTCCCGACAGCCATCACATTCTCTTCGACGCGCCCCAAATAGTCGCCCATTTCCTGCTTCATGGCGTCGATGGTGATTTCAAGATCCTGCCAGGAACGCAAGGCACCCTTTTTCGCCCGTTCCGCCGGATCGGCCCGATAGTTCCCGAGTTGCACCTCCTCGTGATAACGCAGCAATCCGGCATGAAACCGTCTCAGATCCTTCTCAAGACCATTCAGCCAATCCGGATCGGTCCACTCCTTGGATTGGGCGATCTGCTGGAACTCCTGAAACTGGGCGAAAGCCAGTTCCATCTCCCGGATCCCCTCTTCCAGATCCACCTCCGGTCGATTCAGATAACGCTTGAGCGCCTGTTCCAGATCCAAAAAAACAGAACGGCTGGCATGACTGCGTAACCGCACCGGTTCCGGCACCTCCTGAAGACGATTATCCGGGATGATCCCGAACAGGCTCTCCCGAAAGGCCGACAGTTTCTGTTCGATCTGGGAGACCTGAGCCATATGGATTGCGCTGGTCAACTCCCGGCGCATATCCACCTGTTTGTCCTGATACTGCACCAACGCGACCCGCAAAACCGACAACGCCTCGCTGGGAATGACGGGGGGAAACAGCAGACCCGCGGTGTGCAGATCCTGTTCGAGTTGCCGGACCTGTTGCTCAAAACCATCCAGGGAGTCCAGAATCGACTTGAAAAACGGGGGTTCCGTCTGACTGGTCATCAGAAAGGCGGCATGGGCTCCGCGGAGATGATCGTGGACTTGTTGCAGGCGTTTGAGTTGGGGGGCGTGAAAATTGATCAGGGTGTGGAGCGCCGCGTTGCTCTGACTGCTGTTGCGGTAGGCGATCACCACCACCGAAACCAGAATCACAAACAACAACGCAAAACCGATATTCTGGGCCGTACCGTATGGAAGACGCCACAAACGGACAATCATGCTCAATCCGGGATCCCGGCGAGAAGACGAGTCATGGCGATACGCGACCGGTTTCACAACTTCGACTGAATGATCTGGCAAATGTCATAAAAGGAGGTCATGGATTCCATTTCATCCACCTCCAGGGTCACGCCGAACTCCTGTTCCAACGCCAGGCACAAATTGAGATGGTTGAACGAATCCCAGCCATCCACCTCTTCCATAGCGGTGGAGTCGTCAATCCGGGCGGGATTCAGATTCAGCAGATCGGCCATCAGTTGTTTGATCTGTTCTTCCATGGTCGGCTCCAATCCGGGTGATCCACGGCGGTGTGGCGACATCGCCGCAGGTAAGGTCCAATTCCCAAAGAGTTTCGCCTTGATTGGCGTTTTCAGGGGCCACGGACGAACGAATGAATCCATGGTCCGGATAAAGGTTTTCTGCCGGGACATTCCTGGCCGTGGGAATGAAACAGCCCCGGATGCGCCGACGGTTCAGGCGACGCGCTCCTTTGCACAATTCGGCCAGCATGGCGGTTTCGATGGTGCGTCCGATGACCCGGCAACTCAGCAAAAAGGTCTCCACCTCCAGGGTCTCCTGGTCGTCCAGACCTCTGGCCATCATCAAACCCACCACCCCGTTGTCGCCGAAACGATCCGTCACCCGCACGCCGTACACCAGCCAATCCGGATCGTTTAGGCGTCTGGCCACCTCTTCTTCGGAATGGCGCCGGGTGGTGAGGTTGAATTGATTGGTTTTCTGGGTCAACTGGGCCGCACGGGCCACGGTGGTGGCGGTCACCGGAACGATCTCCACCCCCATCTCCAGACTGATATAATATTCCTGCAACGAACCACTCGCCATTTTCAACGCCTCGGCCTGATCCCGTTGTGCGTAAAGGGCGCTGCGGTTACGATCCTCCGCCGATACGGTCAAGGCATCGAACCAGCCGGGTTCAAGAATGGCCTCCACCGCCTCTTCGGGCCGGGCCGGAAATACGATCACGGTCACCATGGGCAAGGCGGCCCGCACTTCGGCGCACTCCACCGGGTTGTCGTCCACGAAAACCAGATGTTCCAGACCGATGTTAAGCCCCTGGGCAATAGCCCGCAAGGATTGGGACTTGGGTTGCCAATGAATCTCCTGCCGGGCGAAATGGTGAGGCTTGAGCAGCATGGCCGGATGATCCCGGAACACCTCCGCCACATCCTGGGGATTGTTTTTACTGGCAATGGCCAACAAAATCCCTCGGCTGTGAAGTTGCAACAAAACCCGCTGATAGGCCAGATGGGCGCTGCCCGGATAGTCCGGGCCCAGCTTGAGGCCATGGAGACCATCCTCCCCCACGATTCCCCCCCACAAGGTGTTGTCCAAGTCGGTGACCAGACATTTCCGGGTCAGACCCGCCGCGGCCCGCAAATATTTCAGATACTCCCCGGCCAAGCGGGGCAACATCGGGGCGGCGATGGGGGCTTTGGCCAGATGGGCCATGCGCCGGTCGAACCACCGTTCCGTCCCGCAGCGGGCCACCAGACCGGAGTAGTCCACCACATGCAGACCCCGTGCGGCCCGAGCCCGCTCCAGCAAGGCGGCGCGCACTCCCTGGATCACCTCGGCGGCACCCGGCCCGTTCATCCCCTCCAGAATTCCCCAGGCCCGCTCCCTCGGCCCCACCAGATCGTGAATCAGCAACAGCGCCTCGCAACGACTCCGAAAGGCAGTGATCAACGGATCGATCACCCCCATGGCCGCCGCGACCCCGTTCTCCACCGCAGAAGCCGGCAGAATCCCCCCGTCTTCATACAGATGGGGCAACAACCGTTCCCCCTCGATGGCGAGGATCACCACATCCGGCTTGAAGGCGTAAAGTCCGCTGTCGGGATTTAAAATCTCCTGGTGGTACTGGGCAAAGCCCGACACATGCCACACCACCCGCACCCCATGGGCCAACCCCAGGGCCAACAGGGCATCTTGCATGAAATCAATCGAAAAAGAGGCCAGAACCGCAACCCGCAGCGTCTTGAGTCCCAACGCCCCTTCCGGCAATTCACGGGCGACCCGGGCCACCACGCGCCAACGTCCCGCCTCTTCTCCCCGGGTCAGATAGTCCAAGGCGGCATTGCGGGTTTCAAAGATACGGTTCTGCTCCAGAGCGGTCAGAAACGCCTTGCGTGCTTCACGGATCATAACCATAGCGTCCTTGCGCCGCCATTTCGCTGAAAGTGGCCAGCACGTCGCGGGCATCCAGGCACAACAGCTCCGCCCCCCCCAGGCGGGCATGACGCCACCCCCCGCGCCGTTTGAGATCCGGCACCAAGCGTGAAATGCGCCGTTTTCGGGAGATCTCCGGGTCGAAAAGTCGGGTAACCGTCACCACCGTCCCGGATGGGGTGCGGGATGACAATCGAAACGATTCACGGGTGAAGGGCGAGAAGGGCAGATGTTCTTCCAGGAGCGCCTCGGCGGCGTGGAAAAAGGTCATGGATTCGATGGACGCCCCCAGAAACAGAATCTTGCCGTTTTCCGCCAGCAATCCGGCATACGGGGAACCGGCTCCGCAGGGGGTGGAACAGTTGGGGTGATCGCGACAAAAGGCGTCCGCCCGCTCCCCCCAGGCCGCCACCGAATGGGTGGGATGAATGCTGCGCACCACCCCCGGAGAGCGACGGAACAGCTCGGTAAGCAGTCCGGAGCGGGAAGGCGTGGCCCGCAGGTCAAACACACTCCCGGCCCGGGCCCACTCCACCGCCGTGCCGGTAAAGGGCAAAGTGGGCATGAACAGCAATCCGGACGGTCCCACCACCTCTTGCAACACCTGGAGAATGTCACTGCTTTTCCCGGTGAAGGCCTCCAGACGATCCAGGGAAGAGTGAACCAGCAGGCAATCCCCGGTGTGAATTCCCAGACCCGTCAGGGTCTGTTTCAGGGCTTCCGGACCGAATCCCTGCCAGCGCCGGAGCCAGGCCAGACGGTGTTTTTTCCAGGCTCCCTTGACGAACCGTTTGCAACGGGCCGCAAAAGGACGAATCATGCCCGCCCCTCGATGATCCGGTCTTGCAACAGCAGGGCATCCAGGAGGTACTTGGTGGCCCAGTTGGGAAAGCCGGCGGGTTGGTACTCCCCCAGAAACATGGGAAACGATCCGGCCAAAGCCCCGCGCATGGGGGAGGACGGAACACCGATCACCTGCAATCCCTTGAGAAAATCCAACAAACGATGACCCGCCTCCAGAAAAATGCCGTCCCCCAGAATTTGGAACAGTCGGAAACAGACCACCGCCAGTTGGGCATTGCCCGTGAGGCAGGAACTGAAAGAGGCGGGGCTCCAGTCCGCGTGAAACCGGCCCGGCAAAAAACCATCCGGAGAGAGGACATCGATGATCGGCAGCATGCCCCGACGGGCAGACTCGATCAGGGCGGTATCTCCGGCGGCGATGCCGGTTTCCAGCAGTCCCTGGAGGGTATAGCCGATGGTATGGGTCAAGGGGGCCTCGTCCCGTTCGAGGCAGTTGTGGGGAAACCAGCCATTGGACCGTTGCAGACGCATGGAGGCCCGGGCGATGCGCACCGCGGCTTGCTGACAGTTCGGATCCTGGACCAGGGTGCCGAACTGGTGCAATCCCCAGGCGCACAGACAGTTGTAGGTCTTGATGGGCCGATCGACGACAAACTGGCCATGGGTGCGCAAGTGGCCATCCCGATCCATGTCGGCGAGGAGGAAATCGGCGGCGCGTCGGGCGGCCTGTTCGATACGGGGATCGGGTTCGTGTTTCAGAAGGGCGGCAAAACCCTGGAGCACCATGCCGGTATTGAACACCGCCGGCCGTTGACGGGCCGGCGTGGTGATGGCACCGCTCTGCACCGCCCCGGAGGCCATTTGCACCTCTGCCTCCCAGTGAGCCATGGCCAAAGCCCGCTCCCGCATCAGGGCATCGGAAAACCGAATGGCGTAATCGAGCAACGAGACGATGATATAACCCGTGGTCTCCGGATAGGATGGCCGCCAGCCATTGCCCAAAGGGGAGCGTTCCAACGGGTCGCAGGGGTAATAGCCCATGGAGACCCCATCATCCGGGGTGCTTTCCCAGGCGCGGATCAGCCATTCGGCGGCGGCATGGGCCCTCTGGCGACAGGCTCCGTCCACGGGTTGCACCCCGTTGGTCATGAAACGGATCTGATCGTTCCAGGCCAGCCACGCAAATTCGGCCTGACCCGGAAGTCGGCCCAGACGGGCGAGGTGTTCACAAAAGGCCCAATAGTGCTCCTTGAACGGGCGGGCCCGGAGACGACTGGATACAATACGTGGTATGGCGAGCGGATGCATGGGCGAGCCGATGGTAAACGGTATTTTTCAGGGCATGACTTGTCCGCCGGTCAGGGGCAGATCCACCCCTGTGAGGAAGGCGGCCCCTTCTCCGAGGAGAAATGCCACGGTACGGGCCACGTCTTCCGGGGTTCCCAGACGACGCAACGGAGTGCGACCGATTTCGCTTTTGAAGATACGTTCGTTCAAATGTTCGGTCATGTCGGTACGGAGCAATCCGGGGGAGACGGTATTGACCCGGATTCCCTCTTCGGCCCACTCCACGGCCAGTGCCTTGGAGAATCCCTTGAGGGCATATTTGGCCGCGACATAATCGGCCATCTGGGCGGGCGGGGCATCCCAGACCACCTGGGACAGAATATTGACCACGGATCCGCCACTGTTTTTGAGATGCGGAAAAGCCTGACGACACACCTGATGGACCGCCTTGAGTTGAAAATCCAGGTGGTGCATGAACTGGGACCATTCCAGATCCCGCATCGGACGATGAAAAATCTCCCCGGAGGCGGCATTGACCACGGCGTCGAGGCGGGCGAACCGTTTGAGGGCAAGCTGGAACAACCGTTCCACGGCGTTGCCTTCCCGCAGGTCGGCCTGGATGGCGAAAGCCTCGCCACCGGCCTCACCGATTTTTTGGACCATTCGTGCGGCCTTTTCCTCGTTTTGGAAGTAGTGGATCCCCACCGCCCAGCCGGAAGCGGCCAGCAAGGTGGCGATGGCCGATCCCACTCCCCCCGTGGCGCCGGTGATCAACACGCACTTTTGGCCGACGGGAAGCGGGTCGCACTGTTCCGGGGTCGGATTGGGGGATTCCGGAAGGGCTTCGTGATCGCGAATCTTGACCCGGGCCATGCCCCCCACCGCCACCTGATCCTCGGCGTTGCGAATCTCCGTGGAAAGCAAAATGGTCTGGGTGGTGGGATTCTTGCCGATGACCCGGGCCAGGGCGGTGACGCACTCCCCCACCCGCACCGGTCGCCGGAAGGCCAGATCCTGGGCCAGATACAAGGCGTTGCGGCCTGGAATCCGCATGCCGACCAACTGGGAAAAAAGCGCGGCCAACAGCATGCCGTGGACCACCCGGCCCTCGAAGCCGGAAGCGACGGCATAGTCTTGATCCATGTGCAACGGACTGAAGTCACCACTGACTTGCGCGAAATGGTCCACATCGGCGGCGGCAAAGGTCTTTTCCAAACGGAACGTGTCGCCCACTTGAATCTGATGGAAGGTCAATTCATCGCAAAGGTGCATGGCGTTCACGGGGTAGACCAATAATTTAGAGTAATTTCTGAGTTTTATATATTACCCCTTTCCGATCTCGCCACCAAGGCTTTTTTTTGTCCGTGCAGACAAGGGATTGACGATTTTATGATGGCATTATTCTTGCTTTGAACCTTCCGCAATTCCACTTTTTATCAAGAGATTGGCCTGTCAGTCAACCAACGATCCAAGGAGATCACCCATGTTTGAAAGTGCGGATCTGATGCGCATCAAGCTGGACCTGCTCAAAGGGGTGCCGGCGGCTTACAGCTCACTCATGAGCCGTCTGTATCGGGAAGGACTGGCGGAAATGGACGGAGTGGACGAGGCCCGTCAATCCCGGCTGTGCGGCATTCTGGATGACTATTACGATCAATACATTCTGCGGGCCTGAAAACACACGGGCAGCGTCGCAGGCCGATTCCCAAGGATTCACAACAGGCCCACGATCAACAGATAGCGTCCCGCCTTGCCCGGAATGACCCAAAAGGAAAAACGCCAGAAGGGCACCCCGAACGCTCCGGCCACAAAGGTGAGCGGATCACCGACCACCGGCAGCCACGAAAAGAACAGACTCCACTCGCCCCGCGCGCGAAACCGCTCACCGGCCTTGTGCAGCGTCTCCGGGGCGATGGGAAACCAGCGTCGATCCTGAAACCGCAGACAGTAACGCCCCACCCCCCAATTGATCTGCGCGCCGATCACATTGCCGAGGGTCGCGGCCCACCACAATGACCAGGGATCGAATCTCCCCGACAGCAGCATGGCCGCCAGAATCGCCTCCGACGAAAAAGGCACGATCGTGGCCGCCAGCAACGCCGCCAAAAAAAGGGAGATCACTCCGGGTTCCACAACCCCTCCTTTTCCCGGATCAAGGCGATGAAACGCCGGACCAAATTCGGATCCCACTGGCCCGCGTCCTGTTCCCGCTCTAAAATTCCCAACGCCTTTTCGGGGGGCATTCCCTTGCGATAGACCCGATCCCCGGTCATGGCGTCCCAGGTGTCGGCGATGGAGACGATGCGGGCCAACAATGGAATTTTCTCTCCCGCCAAACCATCCGGATAACCGCTGCCGTCCCAGTGTTCGTGATGCCATGCGGCGATTTCGAGAAATTCGTGGAAACGGTGCAACGGACGCATGATGGTCGCGGTATAGCGGGCATGGGTGCGCATGATCACGAACTCTTCGTCGGTCAACGGGGCGGGCTTGTTGAGAATGGCATCCGGAACCCCGATCTTGCCCAGATCGTGCATCAAGGCACCCTTGTTGAGCACCTTGAGGGTCGCCTCCGGCAATCCCAAATGCTTGCCCAACATGACCGCATACTTGGAAACCCGGGCCGAATGGCTTTGGGTATAGGAATCCTTGGCCTCCAACGCCTTACTGAGGGATTGGAGGGTTTGCAGATACCCCTCCTCCTGCTCCCGCATCAACTGGCAAAGGTTGTCCGCCATGCCATTGATCGAACGACCCAACTCCCCGATCTCATCCTGGGGCAAAGGCAACGGGATGCGCGCATCCAGAGTGCCGGAACCGAATGCCGACATGGTACGGGCAAATTGGGTCACATGGCGGATGGCCAACCGGTGCAACATCCACCAGACAAACAAAAACAACAACAAGCCGGAAGCCAGGGTCAACAGGATGATGCGTCTTTCATAGGCGTCGTCGTTGATCTTGATCTGACGCATCAAGGCGGTCATGTCCAATTCCGCCTCCAGACCGGCATTGACTTGCTGGCTGCCACCCAACCGGACCGGAATGATCACGTCGATGGTGGGATGGGTGTTGAAAACCCGACTCTCGATGACCGTGGGCAGGTCGGATGAGATGATCGACTTGCCTTCCCGAATCACCTGACCATACACCCCGTCCAAAGGCTTGTCCGGATGATCCCCCGGTTCGGTGTGGGCCAGGATTCTACCGTCGGCCGCATACAGATAGATTTCGTTCGGCGTGAACTGAAAATAGGGATGCTCCTCACCGGACAGACCATTCAGCAACACCCGTCGATACTGCTCCATGCTGGTGTTGACCGGCATGGATTCCATATGTTGGGAGAGACCAAACAGATAACTCTGCGCCTGTTTGTAGACCTGATCAAGCATGGCGCGTTCCAGCTGAGTCTCGGAGACCGCCACCAGAAGATAAATCGTGATCGCAAACCCCAGAAAGGACCAAAACACCACCTTCTGGGTCAAGGAGAATCGGGACAAACGTGTCATGATCTTGCTTCCATTAAGCCAACAGGTCGATATCCGATCGGTCGAGCATAATCCCATTTCCACACGTTTTCCACCGTTGATCACGGTTCCCCGTTGCATTGGTGAGAGCTTTACCGGAAAATCTCTCTATATATATAACCTCGAACCCCACCATGCTCCGAATCATGCACGCAAAGGATACACACCCTTGAGTTCGTCTCCGGATTGGGATGTCATCATCCTGGGAGCAGGCGCATCCGGCCTGATGTGCGCCGCGACCGCCGGTCGGCGCGGACGACGGGTCATGGTGGTGGATCATGCCCGACGTGCGGGAGAAAAAATCCGTGTTTCCGGCGGAGGACGGTGCAATTTCACCCATCTCAAGGCCAGTGCGCACCATTATCTCAGCGATCCAGCCAGCGATCCGAATTTTCCCCAAGCCGCCCTGAAAGCCTTCACGCCGAAAGCGTTTCTGGATCTGTTGGGACGTCACGGCATTTCTCATCACGAAAAAACACCGGGACAACTCTTTTGCGACCACTCCGCCGAACAGGTGGTCGCCATGCTGCTGGCCGAATGCCAACGCAGCAAAGTCAAGGTGCTGCTGGAACAGACCATCCAGCAAGTCACGGCCCTGCCCTCCGGATTCCGGGTACAAACCGCTCAGGGAACCTGGACCACCCGTGCCCTGGTGGTGGCGTTGGGGGGACGCTCCATGCCCAAACTCGGCGCCACACCTCTGGGATACGAAATCGCCCGTCAGTTCGGTCTCCGGATCGTGCCCACCAGACCGGGTTTGACCCCGTTGAGCTTTGGCGGCGACATCCGGGAGTCCTGCCGGGATTTGACGGGTCTTTCGGTGCAGGCCACGGTGACCTGTCAGTCCGCCCGATTCACGGATGATCTGCTGTTCACCCATCGGGGCCTGAGCGGACCGGTGATTCTGCAAATCTCCTCCCACTGGCGCGGCGGAGAAGCCATCACCGTTGACCTGACCCCCGGAGTCGCAATTTATCCCCTGCTCAAACAGGCCCGGGAGCGGGAACCCGGCTTGAATCTGCGCACCATCGTCTCCCGGTTTCTGCCGAAGCGGTTGGCCCTGCAACGAATCGCCCTGGCGGGAGGGGATGGACGCATGGCGGAAATCGCCGACAAACGTTTGCAACTGGCCGCCGAACTGGTGAACCAGTGGCGCGTCACCCCGAACGGCACCGGGGGATTCGACCGGGCCGAAGTGACCGTGGGAGGGGTGGACACCCGTGCCCTGGATCCCCACACCCTGGCCTGTCCCTCGGTTCCCGGTCTGTATTGCATCGGAGAGGTGGTGGATGTGACCGGATGGCTGGGAGGTTTCAATCTTCAATGGGCGTGGTCTTCGGGCCATGCCGCTGGATCGGCTGTATGAAAAGTGTCATGAATCCGCACCCACACGCCCCGATCCCCACCGCATTCCGACCGCATCGGCTTGCGACCCTGTTCATGATACTGGAGTTGACCATTCCGGCCACGCTTTGGGCCGATGCTCCGGCTCCGGAAACCTTTGCGGCGCTGTTGCTCGGTCGATGCCTGCCGCTGGGTGTGGCCACGTTGCTGATGGTTTTGATGGTGATAGTCTGGAATCGCCGTCTGCAACGGGAGGTGAAACACCGCGAGGAGGTGGAAGAGAGCCTCAACGTGGCCCTGGCCGGTGGCGAACTGGGATTCTGGGACGCGGATCCGGGCGCCGGAACCATTCGGGCCAACGCCCGATGGGCCAAAATGCTCGGTTACCTCCCGTCGGAAGTCGCCCTCATGACCCGTGAAGTCTGGGCACGGACCATCCACCCGGAGGATCGGGAACGGGTGTTGCAATGCGAACAGGCCTATCTGACCGGTGAGACCGCCCGTTATGACGTGGAGTATCGCGCCCTGACCGGAGACGGCGCCGTGCGTTGGCTGCGGGTCCGCGGCGCCATCATGGAACGGGATGCCCAACGCAAGCCTACCCGGTTTGTGGGCATCATTCAGGATATCACCTTGCGCAAATCCATGGAGGATGCCCTGACCGCCTCCGAGGCGCGCAACCGGCTGATTCTCACCTCGGTGCACGATGGCATCATCGGCCTGGACGCCCAGGGGGAGGCCATTTTCGTCAATCCGGCGGCCTTGGCCCTGCTGGGATACACCCAGGAAGAACTGCTTCATCGCCCCATTCCCGCCACCCTGCTCCACACCCCTCCCTCCCCACCATCCTCCCTCCCCCCACCGGAATCCCCCCTGTCCCGCGCCTGTCGGGAGGGACACGCGATCCAGGAAGAGGATACATGGTTCCAACGCAAGGATGGCAGCATCTTTCCTGTGGCATACACCGCCGTACCCATGCATCAAGAGACGCTTCGGGTGGGAATGGTGGTGGCATTCCGGGATGTCACCGAACAGCGGCGGATCGAAGAAAATCTACGGGAGAATCTGGCCCTGAGGGATCGGATGGCGGATGTGGAACGGTTCAACCGTCTGGCTCTGGGGCGGGAAAAAAGAATCATCGAACTCAAACGACTGGTCAATGCCCTGGCCATGGAACGAGGCCGTGAAGCGGTTTTCCACTCCCCCCAGATTGCCGAACAAACCGAAATCGCCGAACTGGAACCGGATGAAAGGTTCCAGCAACGGCTGGCCGCCTTGAGCCTCGCCGAAGACGCAGAGCGGGCGCGGGTGGAGGTGGAAGCCTACAAGGAACACCTGGAAGAACTGGTAGACGAACGGACCCAAGAGCTGTCGGTGGCCATGGCCAAGGCTCAGGAGGCGGCCCGGGCCAAAAGTGACTTTCTGGCCAACATGAGCCACGAAATCCGTACCCCCATGAATGCCATCATCGGCATGACCCATCTGGCATTGCGCACCGAATTGAACGAAAAGCAGCGCAACTACATTCAAAAGGTGGATGGGGCGGCCCGGAGTCTGTTGGGAATCATCAATGATATTCTTGATTTCTCCAAGATCGACGCCGGCAGGATGCAGTTCGAGCAAACCGATTTCTCCCTCAAGGAGGTTTTGAACCATCTGTCCGATCTGACCGTGGCCAAGGCCCGGGAGAAAGGATTGGGATTGCAGTTCAAGATTGGTCTCGATGTCCCCGACATCCTGATGGGAGATGGCATGCGTCTGGGACAGGTTTTGATCAATCTGGTCAACAACGCCATCAAGTTCACCGACAAGGGCCGTATACTGGTTTCCATCCAGAAACTGGGCGCGCCAGGACACGAACAGCTTTTGCGTTTCGCCATCACCGATACCGGCATCGGCATGAGCCCGGAACAGATCGGCAAACTGTTCCACGCCTTTTCCCAGGTCGACAGTTCCACCTCCCGCAAATACGGCGGAACCGGATTGGGACTGAGCATCAGCAAACATCTGGTGGAAATGATGGGGGGTGAAATCGGCGTGGAAAGCACGCTGGGAGTCGGAAGCACGTTCCACTTCACGGCCCGCTTTGGCTCGGCAAGCCAGCAAGGCACCATCCAACCCGACGAGGCCATCCAGCCTCCCTCCGATGCGGGGATTCCGGAAGAGTTCGCCCAACTTTTGCGGGGTGCCCGTCTGCTGCTGGTGGAGGCTCACCCGGTCAACCAGGAGTTGACCCTGGATCTGCTCAACGGCGCCGGAATCCAGGTGGATGTGGCCCTGAATGGAGAACAGGCCCTCGACACGCTCAATCAAGCCCGCTACGACGGGGTGCTGATGGATTGCCAGATGCCGATCATGGATGGCTTCGAAGCCACCCGCCGCATCCGCTCCGACTCCCGTTTCCAGGAGTTGCCGATCCTGGCCATGACCACCAATGCCCTGACCGACAACCGGGAAAAATGCCTGGAATCCGGCATGAACGATTACATTCCCAAGCCCCTGGACGTATCCGAACTGTTCGTCACCCTGGCCCGGTGGGTCAAGCCGAAGCACCCGCAGGAGCCACCCTCAATCGTGCCGGACCCCCTCCCGGAAGAGGCCGAGGTCATCCGTCCACCAGCCGAAGTCCCGGCGATTCCCGGCATGGATACCACCCTGGCGTTGCGCCGCATGGGGGGGAGCGTCAATCTGCTGCGCCGCATGCTGGGTCGCTTCCACAAGAACCAGACCCGCTTCCCGGCCCGTCTGCGCGCAGCCCTCGCGTTGAACGACCAGATCACCGCCCTGCGGGAGACCCATACACTCAGGGGGTTGGCCGCCAACATGGGGGCTGCCGGTCTGGTGGAAAGGGCCAGGGAGGTGGAAGGTTTTCTCAAGCGGGAAGACTCTCTTCCGGAGTTGCACGCGGCGTTGGAACGACTGGAGCGGGAACACCAGGCAGTGCTGGCCGCCATCGACACCGCCCTGACCACCCCCCCCTCTCCCCCGACCCCGCCGCAGCCTCTCCCGGTCCAGACCGTGGACCGGCTGGCACTCACCCAGGAGATGCGGGAGTTGGCCCAGTTGCTGGGCGAATACGACTCCACCGCCGCCGGCAAGGTCGCCGGGGTGGTGGAACCCCTGCTTCTGCTGGGATTGGAGACCGAAGCCGGACAGATCAAACGCATGATCGCCCAATACGAATTTGAAGAGGCGTTGGAACTGTTGCACAACACCGCCCGGAGTTGCGGGATTTCCTTGTGATCAGCGTTCGCCGCATCTGAAAGCGGACAAAACCGACAAGGTCGAGCCTGCCTGCCCCACGATCGATTCCGGTGGTGGGGCTGATGTTCTTCGGCCAATCGACTCAAAACCGCCCGCATGGTTGCATCCACAGCCCCGTTCTGGGCTTTCCAAGTAACGATAATTCAATTAACGTGACTTGGAGCAGACCCATCACCCCGGATCCCCCCCGATCCGCCCCCCGGCGCCTCCGGTCAAGAGAAAAAGGCTTGCCCGCGATTCTACGGTCCTATATTCTACCTTAAACCCATCCCATCTTGGATATCACCCTCCCCAGCTTGCGACGACATCCCCATGGAAGACGAGAACAATAACGACGAAAGGCCGGAACGTTCCGAAGGTCCATCCAGGAGACCCTCCCCTCAGGATGGGGACAGCAGCAAATCCAAAATGATCTCCGTGGTGGTGGGCATTATTGTCGTGCTGGTCGCCTTGCTGCAATTCACCCGGGTATCCCAACGGCAACTGCGTGAAATGGAACTGGAACAGATCCTGCAACAAAACCGCGCCCAGGAAACGTTCCGGGAAAAAGCCCAGCAAAGACGTTTCGACACCCTCGAAAACAACAAACAAGCCGAAATGCTGGAGTCCCAGTTCAAACCCATGAACCAAACCGTTCACCCACGGGAACCTTAACCTCCACCGGCCACAACCGGCTTCAGACAAAAACGGATCCTCTCCAACAACCGCCGGGCATCCACCGGTTTGTCGATCCGTTCCTCCCAGGCCCGAGCGCACACCGGATCCACCTCCAAAGCCTCCTCCCGGCCTGTGATGAAAATCACCGGCAGCTCACGGGTTTCCGGCTTCTCCCGGATGGCCCTGCACACCTCGATGCCATTCATGTCCGGCAAACCAAGATCCAACAACACCAAATCCGGTCGACTCAAGGCCACAAGCTCCAAAGCCTTGCGACCCGACGTGGCAAAACAGACCTGATAATGATCCTGCAAAATCTGGCCAAGGAGTTTCAGGTTGACCACCACGTCATCCACAATCAGGATCATGATGGGCCGGGGAGACGAACGGGACATCTGGGAGGTCATGGGGAATGGGGACACAACCGCTGGGAACTGTGATAAACAGGGGCCGACTCCTGAATCGACTCCCGAGACAAAGGCCATTGGATGCCGATTGCCGGATCGTTCCAATCCAGCAGGCGTTCGCCATCGGGTTGATCCGGATGGGTACTCTTGCCAATCCACTCGGCCTGGGGGCTGATCACCTGGAAGCCGTGGGCAAACCCCGGAGGAATCCACAACTGACGTTTGTTCTCCTCTGTCAGCAGTTCACCCACCCACCGATCCCCCTGGGGCGCCTCTTTTCCCACGTCCACCGCCACCACAAACACCGCGCCCAACGCGACCCGTATCAACCACCCCCGGGCAGGATCCGCCGCCACAAACAATCCGCCCATCCAGCCCCGGGACGCGCCGAAGGATTGCTCCCAGGCCCAATCCAACGCCATTCCCGTGGCAGCCGCGCAATCCCGCCGATTGAAACTCTCGAAAAAAAATCCCCGTTCGTCATAAAAAACATGGGGTTCAATCAGCAAAACTCCGGGCAGACGGGTCTGGGTCACAGTAATGGCCATGTTACGCCACCCTCAACGCAACAACGACAGCAGATACTGCCCATAACCACTCTTGACCAAAGGCGCAGCCAACCGGCTCACCTGAACCGCGTCGATCCAGCGATGGGCATAGGCGATCTCTTCGGGACAGGCGACCATCAAACCCTGACGTTTTTGCAACGTGGCGATAAAACTGGCCGCTTCCAACAGGCTGTCGTGGGTGCCGGTATCCAACCAAGCGTAGCCCCGACCCATGATCTCCACGGACAGATCCCCCTGATCCAAATAGTACCGATTGACATCGGTGATCTCCAACTCACCACGGGCCGACGGCTTGATCCCGGCGGCGATGTCGCACACCTGGGCATCATAAAAATACAGTCCGGTCACCGCGTAATGACTTTTCGGTATCGCCGGTTTCTCTTCGATGCTGATGGCCCGCCGTTGGGCATTGAACTCCACCACCCCGTAGCGTTCCGGATCCTGCACCCGATAGGCAAAAATCGTGGCTCCGAACGGTCGCCGATTGGCCTGCCGCAGTTGCCGCACCAGATCGTGACCGTAAAAAATATTGTCCCCCAACACCAACGTACTCGGTTTGTCGTCGATGAATTTCCGACCGATCAAAAAGGCCTGGGCCAGCCCATCCGGAGAGGGTTGCACCGCATAGTGGATGCTCATTCCCCACCGTTCCCCATCTCCGAGCAGCTCCGCGAAACGGGGGGTGTCCTGGGGAGTGGAAATCACCAAAACCTCCCGGATGCCCGCCAGCATCAAGGTACTCAAAGGATAATAGATCATGGGTTTGTCGTAGACCGGCATCAACTGTTTCGAGACCGCCTGGGTGACCGGATACAGTCGCGTGCCCGAGCCTCCAGCCAGAATGATGCCCTTGCGGGTCATGTTTCCCGATGAATCGTTGCTCATAACGGCCTCACTCCAGATGCAAACGACGTGGATCTTTCCTGTCGATGGATCAGGCAACCCGCTCCGATCCACCAACAAGACCACCAACAAGACGGGTATTGGAAGGACAGATGCTTCGCATTATCAATGGATATTGTGTTTTGTCCACAAACAAAATATCCTTGTCCAATGAATCACGATCAAGGATTCCACCCCGGGAAATCCCTCAAGAAACAACAATCCTCCCACAATATGAAACCAGGAGACGGCGTATGTGTGAAAACCATTGGAGCCGACGTGACATGTTGACAGGCATGGCAGTCGGCGTTGGCGCGTTGGTATTGCCCAAATTCTCGTTTGCTTCCGACGCCAAAGCCGCGCCGATCATGAGTCCGGATCGGGCCTTGCAACTGCTCAAGGAGGGTCACGCCCGTTTTCTGTCCGGCAAACCCGAGCGCCCCAACCTCACGCCCCAACGGATCGCGGAGACCTTCTCCAAGGGACAGTTTCCTTTTGTCACCATCATTTCCTGTTCGGACTCCCGCGTGCCGGTGGAGCACATTTTTGATCGGGGCATCGGGGATCTGTTTGTCATCCGGGTGGCGGGCAACGTGGCCGACACCGACGAAATCGGTACCGCCGAATATGGCGCCGGACATCTGAACACCCCATTGATCCTGGTACTCGGCCACACCAAGTGCGGGGCCGTGACCGCCGTGGTGAAGGGCGACAAGGTGGGAGGCAGCATTCCCAAGTTGGTGGACAACATCATCCCCGCCGTCGAACGGGCCAAGGCCAAAGGTCTGACGGGTGACGATCTGATCCTGGAAGCCATTCGCGAAAACGTCAACCAATCGATCCAGGACATGCTGGCCAACAGCCAGGAACTGTCCCACCTGCGCCATGAAGGCAAGGTCAAAATCGTCGGCGCGGTGTATCACATCGACAACGGCGCCCTGGAGTGGTTGTCGTAAGCGGTTCCGGTTTCGATTCAAAAAAAATGGCCGCGCCCCTTCCTTGAAACCTGAAAAGGACGCGGCCAACACCTTCCACTCCCGAACCCCCTCCCGACGCCCCGGTATCCCCTCAAGCCGGATCCGCATCACCCGACGACAAAGCCCGACGAATCGACTCCAGCAGTTCCATGGCGGACTCCACCGGCGCCCGCGCCCCTTCCAGGGCCAGCACCAGACTCCCTTCGCAATCGTCCACCCCTCCGGCGGCCAGGGGCGTGGCCCGCACCTGTCCCGCCGTCAGAATGGTCATGGCCGCAACCTCCGTGACCACCGTGGCCGATCCGGCCATGATGGGCATGTACCCCACCGGCGAACCCATCACCCGAATGGCACGTCCCTGTCCCGTCAGACGGCAGGCCGCCGGAACCGACGGGATCAGTTTGGACAGGGAGACCGGCACGATCAACTCCCCGCCACGGGCCATGAGAATCGCCAGGGCCGCCCCGATGGTTCCTCCCACGGGAGAGGCCAGCAACACCGCCACATGACCCGCCGCATCGATGGCATTGGCCCCTTTGATGTAGACATCCCCGGCCTGGAACCGTTCCAGCATGGCGCCGGGCCAGCCCCGGGAGACCTGACCGGCTTCAAACAGATAAGGTCCGGGACCACGTCCCTCTTTGGGGGTTTCCCCCAGCAGGCCATCCCGGATCCAGCCCACGGTGAAAGCCTCCCGTCCCGGATCCTCCCCCAGCAACGCGGTCACCACATGGCGGGTGGTGGAACCGCCGACAATCACCATGCGGCCTTGCTGCAACCGTTCCTGGACCGCGGGCAACCGGGCCACGGCCATGCCGATCAGCCGACGACCTTCACCGGGGCGCAAAACCGCGATGGCGGTCACGTCAGGGTTTGTCATCTTAAGGTTCTGCCACGGCCTCGCCGTGCTCCTCGTGCGGGTTGATGGGGGACAAAAGGGACTGGATGACCAATCCCGCCAGGGTCATGCCGAACAGGGCGGGCAGATAGCTGATGGTGCCGTTGACCGAACGGGGACGACCGGTCGGGGTAGGTTCCGGCGGCAAAGGTTCGGCGGGCGGTTCGATGGACCACACCGCCTGGATTCCCCGTCCCTGACCCCGCCGATGCAAACGACGCCGCACCTCCCGCGCCAAAGGACAAATGGTGGAATCCATCAAGTCCCCCACCACCAGACCGGTAGGATCCAGCCGTCCACCGGCTCCCATGCTGCTGGCCACTGCAATCCCCCTCTCCCGCGCCGCGATCAACAAGCCCACCTTGGAATTGAGACTGTCGATGGCATCGATCAGCCAATCGGGACGGGCGGCATCCAGAACCTCCGGAATGGTGGCTGGTGTCAGAAACCGGTCCACCAGTTCCAGTTGACATGCCGGATGAATGCTCGCCAACCGACGCCCCAGCACCTCGACCTTTTTTTGTCCCATGGTGTCGTGGGTGCTGGCCAGTTGACGATTCAGATCGGTCATGGCCACCACATCGTGGTCCACCAGGGTCAAACGGCCAATACCCGCCCGTACCAGAGCCTCTGCGGCAAATCCCCCCACTCCGCCGACTCCGGCGAGCAGCACATGCGCCTGACGCAACCGCTCCACCCCGGCGGCCTTCACCAGAATTTCCGTGCGCGTGTACAATCCCGGTTCGTCCATGAATCCCCCCTATGCTCCCTGCAAGCCCAAGACCCGACGTGCGTTACGCGAGGTCACCATCCGGATCTGTTCCGGATCCGTCCGTCTCAAAGCGGCCAAAACCGCCACCACCTCCGGCAAAAAAGCCGGCTCGTTGCGTTCTCCGTAGTGCGCGGCAGGAGTCAGGTCCGGGGCGTCGCTCTCCACCACCAAACACTCTTCGGGCAACGCGGCGGCCACCTGACGGATCCGTCGGGAGCGCTCATAGGTCACAACCCCGCCAATCCCCAGACAAAATCCCATTTTTATATACGCTTCGGCCTGTTGCAGGCTCCCGCCAAAGGCATGCACGATCCCCCCATGCCGAAAAGCAAGACGCCGCAATACCGATATCACCAGATCATGGGCGCGACGCACATGCAGCAACACCGGCAAACGAAACCGTTCCGCCAATCGCAACTGCCCTTCCAGCAGGCCCAACTGGAGCGCATGGGTTTCCGCTGACAACAGATGATCCAGACCGATCTCCCCCACCGCCACCGGTTGGTCACGCAACAACCGGGATTCCAGTTGCGCCAACGCATCCGGAGGATGCTCCGCGAGAAAACACGGATGCAGCCCCAGGGCGATCCACATCCCCGGAGCGCGCAACGCCACCACGCGCCCAAAATCCCTCAAACAGACCCCCGGCACCACCCCTCCCACCACCCCGACCGCCAGGGCGCGCCGCCAGACCGCCTCACGGTCGGCGTCAAAGTGTGGAAAATCCAGATGACAATGGGTATCGATCATGCCTCAATCGTCTTCACCCGGATGGGGAATCCGCTCCTCGACATAGGCCATGGAGGCGGCATCCAACTCCTGACGGGCCAGTTCCATGGCCTGACGGATCTCTTCGCGAAACGCCTCGGGCACACCGGGTTCGGCGCGGCTCAACCAGATCATGGCCCGGACCGGATCCCGTCCGGTGCCCATGCCCTCGAAATAAAGCGCACCCAGACAATGGGCGGATTTGACATCGCCGGCCAAGGCGGCACGTCGGAACCAGTAGAAAGCCTGTTGCGGATCTTTGGGCACTCCGGCACCCCGGAGATACAAGGTGGCCAGATTGTGCTGAGACAAGGCCTCTCCCCGTTCAGCGGCCTTGGCGAACCACTCGGCGGCTCGGGTGGGATCCCTCGGCACCCCCAATCCTTTGAGATACATGGCTCCAAGGTTGTGTTGCGCCTTGGTGTTGCCCTCTTCGGCCATGGCGCGCAGCAACGCCAGATAACGCGCCGGGTCGATTTGATCGCTGGGTGGCATCATGGTGGATTCGTCCGGGCGGTTACAGCAGTTTCAACGGGCCGCCCTGGACGATATTGGCAAAACGTTCCAGAAGGCGCGGGGTCATGAGGTGGGCAGCCGGACCCTGGGCGATGCGCCCCGGATGCTCCGACATGTCTTGAATGCGAATCAATCGACTCGAACCGGTCCGGGGATCCCGGTGACACAACACCGCATGGGGTAGCGCCCGATCCGGCAGGGCATCCAGCAAAGCAGGATCCCGTCCCACGAACAGCACCCGCAAAGCGCGCCGTTCCGCGATGCGCAGGGTGGTTTCCAGCACCATCCGGGCAATGGCCGGATAAACGGTGTGTTCGATGTCATCCACCACCAGCAGGCTTTCTTCGGGACAGCTCAACAGCGCCGCGCCCAGGGCCAACAGACGCACGGTGCCAGTGGAAAGCTGCCGGGCATCGAAGCGGCGCGCCGACTCGGCGTCCGACTCCCGCAGGGTCGCCAGCACCTCGCCGCGGGGTGTGGTGACGAAACCCAAAGCGGCCTGCTCCAATCCGGGCAGCACCCGCACGAAATCCAGCAGATCGGCCCGCAGGGTCCGTTGCGTCTCGGACCACTCCCCTTCGGGTCGATCCCCGCCACAAAGCTGAAACAGTACCCCGGAAAGATTGGCCCCATCGGCAGTCAACGCTCCGGCCTGTCGGGGGGCGTAACCCCGGGCGGCCACCGGATCGACTTCCAGACACAGGATGCGGGTCAACCATTGTCCGACACAAGCCGTGGCCTCGGGAATGCGTTGACCCGACTCGGCATGCGCCGCCGGAAAGCGGGAAGCCCCATCCAATTGGACAAAAACCGCCCGCTGCTCATCACCAGCCAGCCGCGGTTTGGGAGCACCGGCGCCAAAGGGGTGGTATTCGACCGTCAACGCCCCACCCGGCCCCGGACCGGCCTGATACAGGGCCACCGGGGTTTTTCCTCCGGTCTCCTTGAGGTGTTCGTAGACCAGACGGGCTTCGTCTTCTTCCCGACACTCGATCATCAGGCCCATCTGGAGTTCCGTGGCGCCCGCCAGTCCCGAACAGGCCAAGCCGAACCGGTTGGCACCGGAATAAGGCAGATCCCCCACCCGGCCCCGGGCCACCCCTTCCGGCTGATGCATGGCAAGGGGCAGAGCCTCGAAACGATGGCCACGGGCGAGCCAGGAGAGCAGTTTCGCCCCTTCGACCACATGACTTTTTCCCGACGCTCCGGCTCCGAGAAGCAGGGTCAGGGGAGCCAGCGGGAGGATGGCTTTCTGGAAATTCCGGAATTGATTGAAAAGAAAACGCTCCAACATGAACATGCCCCATCCAGGAGAGGTTGCCAGGACCGATTGCGACCAAGCATCACTCTAGCATATCATGCACACGGACACAGAGGAAAATCACTGTTGCGCCATCGACTTCCAACCGAAAAGGGATTGGGCGCGCCACACAGCCCGACTCCTTCATCATCAGGACCCACTGCCCATTGCCATTCCGCCCCCTTTGTTCAAGACATTGCTGAAGGTCGCCTTCTATTCCCTGGTCGCCGGAGTGGCCCTGGCCGACTCCCCGACCCCGGAAACCGCGCCCCCTCCTGCAATGCCGGAAACGCGGCGCGACCGCCCCGAGGAGTCCCCGCCTACGCCGGAACCGCCCCTCCCGGTCCAAGCCCTGACCCCCGTCCGCGCCCTACCCAACACCCCCGGCAGACGCAAAGGACTAAAATTCCAGGCGGAATGCCTGCCTGGAACCCGGTATCGCATCCTGGCCGTGGGGGATCTACTGCTTCACGACCGGTTGCAAAAGCAGGCGGAGCGGGATGGCTCGTTCATGCCTCTCTGGCGGGCTTTCGCGCCCCATCTGGAACAGGCGGATATGAGTTATGTCAATCTGGAGGGGCCTGCCGCCGCCGGGGTCAACGCCCTCGGGGAGAATGTGCGGGATCCGGGTCCGGTTTTCGACAAACGGGTGTACAATGCCTTTCCGTTTTTCAACTATCCGCCGCGGCTGTTGCAAGATCTGGCCACAAGCGGTTTCGACGTGGTCTCTTTAGGCAACAACCATATTCTGGACCGCAACGCCCTGGGCATCGACCGCACCATTGACGCCCTGGATCAGGCGGGACTGGCCTACACCGGCGCGCGCCGCTCGGACCACGAAGTCAATCCCCATCCCTGGCACGCCCTCGTCACCCGCAACGGCCTGAGCACCGCCTGGATCGCGTGTACCTACGGCACCAATGGCATTGTGGATTATCGCCATCAGGTGCTGAACTGTTTTCAGGATCGGGAAACAATCAAGGCGCTGGTGATCGAATGGCGGGATCAGGTGGATGCGGTACTGATCACCCCCCACTGGGGCGACGAAGACTCCATCATCCCCAGACCCGAACAGGGGAAATTTGCCCGAGAAATGTTGGAAAGCGGGGCACTGGCCATTCTCGGCAGCCATCCCCACACCCCTCAACCCATGGAAAAACATCTCACCCGGGATGGACGGGAGACCCTGATTCTCCACTCCCTGGGCAATTTCGTGAACGGTCAAAGCCGGATCTGGCAAAAAACCGTCATGATCCTGCTGTTGGATCTGGTGAGGCACACCGGGAAAGTCGCCATTCAGAAGGTCCGTTATCTTCCCGGCTTCATGGAACCAACCCTCCAAGGTGACATCATCCTTCAACCCCTGGATACCGGTTCCACTCATGCGGGCATGACCCATCTGCTCAAGGTGTTGCCCAAGGCAAACCTCGCCCATGACGAATGGGAAACCCCTTGCGGGGAAAGATCTGCAAAATGATGACGCGACAGCAAAGAAGCACTACAAGATCAATTTGGAAACCGCACTGGAGGTGGAGATGCCAGCCTTTTGGTGATACAAACGTACAGCCGCCTCGGAAAGGCTGACCTTGTAGGCAGCCGAGGCGCGGGAGGTATCGTTGGCCACGCCGGTCATGCTGCTGACGGCGCTGCGCTCGAAAAAACGCAACATGGAGACATCGGCCATGGAACGGGTACGCTGGGCCAACGCATCGAAGGCAACCTGGGCACTGGGCCCGAACATCAATTCATTTCCGCCGTAAATACTCATTTTTATTACCTGTTTAACCAGACAAAAGACCCGAACGGATCCATGGGATCACGGTCAGCGAACTCGCCATCTCGGACTCGGAAGTCTAACTGAATTTCGTCAAATGACAAGTGAAAAAACGACTCCACTCTTCTTACATCCCCATTCAACCCACCCGTTTCCTAGCACTCCAGGCGCGCACCCCCTCCAGCCACCGGACCCAGGCATACCGCCCCGCGTGTACCGTCCGTCGCCAATGACAGCAAGGCTCGAACGGTCCCCCAAAACGCTCCTTGAAGCGAAAAATCCCCTGCAATCTCGGGTCATCCGTGTGCAGTCTCGCCCCGCCCAGATCATAAGCCGCCACGCCCCGGGCCTTCAAGGCCAGCATCAATTCCCAGTGCAACAGATTGGCCGCCCCCAACTCCGGCGCGTCGATGGTCGCCCCGTGCAGAAAATACCCCCGCTCCGCGTCGAAAGGAATCAAGGCCGCAGCCTGAAGACGGCCTCGGCAATGGACACTCACAGCCAGCATGTCAGACTCCATGTGCCGGAACAAGGAGGCGAAATAGGCGGCGGAAAAGGGATTGTGGCGTCCGCCCCGTTGATAGGTGGCGTTCATGGTTTCGATAAATCCATCCCGATCCACCCCCACCACCATCTCCACCCCCTGTTCCCGGGCGCGTCGTATGACATTGCGATGTTTGGAATGCACCCCTTTCCAAAGATCCGCCTCGGATTGGGTCAAATCCACCCGATAGGTGCCAAACGGCTCGCTCACCTCGCCACCCGCCGCGCAGACCACCGCCTCGGGCCAGCGGGCCATGTTGAAACGGGACTCCACCGCGAAGGCTCCGGCTCTTCTGGCCTGTTCAAAGAGCCGTTCCAGCCCCTGTTGCGGTTGCGGCTCCCAACTGCCGAACAGCACCCAACGGGATTGACCCCATCCACGGACCACACCCGCATGGATCCGCTCCCCCCCCAACTCCACAGCCACCACATCGCTGACCGCGCCAGAGTCCCGCATGACCCGCAACCAGGATTCACCCAGAAAAGGACTCATGCCCGCCCCTGTTCCGCCGCCAGCGTGCGATACTCCGCTAAGGATCGTTCCGTGGACAACTCGATCAGGGTTTCGTTCGGATTGCCATAGTGTGGCAAATCCCCTGCCGTCGGATGACGGACCACACGTCGCCACGGCACCACAGCCCATTCGGGCGGAGGACACCACTCCGGATTGGGGGTCTTGAAGACAAATTTATAATAAGAACAACGCTCATTCCGGGTGCCCATCAATTCCGTTCCCAGCCACTGCCGCAACACTTCCCAGTTGGCCCGTCGTCCCGCCTCGATCCGGGAAAAATTCCGCATCACCCGATGTCCCGCCTGGGCCTGAATCCGACTGCCCCGCAAACCTCGCCTCACCAGCCATCCCCAGGAGGGGGAACGCCCGGGCAGCCCCATGCGCTGACGCATGAAAAAATGGGCCTCCGGATCCCATCGCGCCAATCGATCCAGACCCCAAAGACAAGCCGCCTCCCTGGACAGGCCATACACCAAAGCCCCGGTGGCCGCCGTCGTGGCCTTGCCGGGACCAAAACTGTACACCCCCCCCTGATCCAGGTTGACCAGCGGTTTCCCATCCAGACACACTCCATACGACTGGGCCGCGTCGTGAATCAACGGGATGCCCGCATTCCGGGCAAAATCCCGAATCTCGCGGGTGCGGGGATGGGGCAATCCATACAGATGGGGCAACAGGATCAGATCGAAGCCGCGCCGGGCAAAAACGTTTTCATCGAATGACATCACACACAGGTCCGGCTCGATGTCCACGAAATCCGGCATCAGACCCTCGGCGCAAATGGCGCTCACCACCGTGGGACAGATCAAGGCCGGAAGCGCCACCCGGGCACCGGGTTGCAGCCTCTGGTGACGCAACAACAAACGGATGGCATCGTGACCCGAAGCCACAAACCATGCCCCATCCGGGGCCATCACCGGTTCCCGCTCCACCGCCAACAGATCCTCGGGTCGCAACGGCCCCAAAAACAGACCACTCATGACCCGGCCTCCCGACGATCCCGACCAAAATCCTTGCCGGTCAACTCCCGGAACAAGACCAGATAGCCCTCGGCCATGGCCTCCCGGGAGTACTCCCGCCGCACCTGCTCCCGCCACGCCAGCCCCATGGCCCGTCGTCGCGCCGGGTCGGCCTCCAACCGCAACACCGCCTCGGCCAGGGCGAGGTGATCGGAATCGGGAGTCAGCACGCCGGTCCGGTCCGGCTCCAACAGATCGGTGAACGGAGGAATCCGGTTGCACACCACCGGCAAACCCACCGCGCCGGCTTCCAGCAACACATAAGGCATGCCCTCCCGATGGGTGGGAAAAATCAATCCCTGTGCCCGTTGCAGCACCGACAGCACCTGCCCCCGGGGCAGGGAACCGACCCAATGGATCCGGGATCCAGCCCCCTGATCCTGGGCCAGTTGGCGCACCTGCTCGAAAAATCCCGGATAATAGGGTCGACCCGGCTGCACAAACGGTTGATCCCCCACGATCACCAGATGCACATCCCTATCGTGTTTCAGCACCTCGCCCCAGGCCCGCACCGCCACATCCTGAGCCTTGGGCGGTTCGATCCATCCCACCATCACCCAAAAGCGTTGCGGCAGATCCACGCCACAGGGTTCCACCGACTCCTCTTCGATGGGGGGGATGCCGTTGGGAATGACCCGCACCGGAGCCAGACCGGGATGGGCGGCTTCGATCTGCCGGGCATAATGACGGGCCACCGCCGTGAGCGCCGCCATGCGTCCCACGATCCAACGCAACATCCCTTGTGCGTTTGGTCCGTTCCTGGCGAAGTCCAGGGCATCGGTACCATGAAAAGTCAACACCCCCGGCGGACCGCCCAACAGGGACAACAGTTGAAAAACGCATTGATAATCCCGGGGCGTGTGAAAATGCACCACATCCACCCGTTCCCGACGCATCAGGCGATGCAATCGCCACAAGGTGACCGGCAATTCCGCCAGAAAACCCAACAATCCCCGCAGTGGCCGTCGGGAGTCCCGATAGGGTCGCAAGCGCATTTTGTACAAGGTGATGGAGCCAAAACGCTCCACGCTCAACCCTTTCTGCTCCCAGGGAGCCGGGGCGAACAGGGATACCCGGATTCCCTGACGGGTCCAGGCATGGGCCAACGCGCCGATCATCACGTTGATCCCGCCCCGCGTCTCGGGAAAGGTGGTGTGAAAAACCACCAGTACGTGATGCGACCCCAGGGATGTTGCCTTCATGATCCAAGCCCACGCCAAGCCGATGGAATCCCGTGAATCCAATGGAGCGACTCGTTATAGTGTCCCGATATTGTCTTGTATGGCATTCACACTCAGGCATGGTGGCACGACATGGAGCGCGACTCAAGGCCAAACCCGAAACCCCCGATCCTGGCCTTTGCCCCCCATCCCTGGGACAATCACTGGTTGAGCCGGCAGCAACTGCTCTCCCGTCTGGCCCGTCGGGGATGGCCGGTGATCTACAGTCACGGACCGTTGAACTGGTGGGAACGTCACGCCCGCCCATGGCAACAGGCGTCGTGGTTCGGCTCCATCGAAAACCGGGAGTGCGGGGTCGGGGTGGATCGTCCGGGCCGTTGGCCCTGTTTGTGGGACAAGTGGCCGGTCTGGAATCAGGGGGTGATGGCCCTGCACGCCGCACGCCTGTTGCGCGCCGCGCTTCCCCATGGCGGAAAACGCATCGTCATGCTGTTTCATCCCATGTTCGAGCCGTATCTGCGCTGGCTCAAGCCCGACTGGACCGTCTATCATGTGTATGATGTCTATCGTCTGATGGACGACTGGTCCCCGGCCAAAGCCGACATGGAGGCCCGACTGGTGGCCCGGGCGGATCTGATCACCGCCTCTTCTCCGGGCATGGCGCTGCAACTGCCCAATCCCGGCCCGCAGCGCGCCCGACCGCTACCCAACGGGGCGGACGCGGTTCGCTTCGCCTCGACGGATCAGGCCCCCTGCCCGGCGGATCTGGCCACCATCCCCACTCCCCGCATCGGTTATGTGGGCAACATCAATCCCAAACTCGACTTGGAGATGATCACCAGCGTGGCGGATCGCCATCCGGATTGGCATTGGGTCTTTCTGGGACCGGTCTACATGAACAGCCCGAGGGAGCGGGACCGGGCGGCCAAGGCGGCCTGGGAACAGTTGCGACAACGCCCCAACATCCATTATCTGGGTCTGAAATCCCGGGAAGAACTGCCCGCGTATGTGGTTCACATGGATGTCAACATCATCGCCTACAAAATCGCCCGGGTCGAAGAGGGCTCACCGGAAGATTGGGTGGTGCATGGTTATCCCACCAAACTGCATGAATATCTGGCCACGGGAAAACCCGTGGTGGCAGCGCCCCAACACGCACTGCTGGAGTTCACCGATGTGGTCCGGATCGCGGCAGAGCCAGACGCCTGGGAAACCGCCCTGGCCGAAGCCATTGGGGGTCAGGGGGTGGGCACACCCGCCACCCGTCGCGCCCGCGCCCTGGAAAACACCTGGGACAGCCGGGTGGAGCGACTGGAAACTTGGCTGGAGGCGTTGTGCGACAATCGGAGTTGAGTTCCTCCCGGGCACGCCCCCTCAATCCAGCAGATCGCCTGCCGGCATGGTCTTGCGAATGGCGGCGCGTACCATCTCATTGCCAAAGGTGATGAAGCGTCGCGTTCCCCGTTCCACCACCTTGAGCAGTCCCGCCTGATCCAGATGGAAGACCACCGCCTCGGTGGCCTGAGAATCCCCATGGAGATTCCAGGCCAACACCTGCTCCATGGCGACTTCCGCATGGCTGGCCGCCAGGGCGCGCATCACTTTCCAATCCATGCCCACCAGGGCGTGCAACCGTTCCATCACCATGCACAGCAAGGATTCCGGAAACAGATCATGGGAGTGGATCTTCTCCTGAAGGGCGGATTTTTTCATGCCGGCCAAATGGTTGGCAATCTCCACCGCAAACAGGGGCACCCCCCGACTCCACTCCAGCAACAGATCGATCTGCAAGGCGTCGAGTCGTTTGGCCACGGGCATCTGTTTCAAGAGTCGCAGGATCTCCCGGTTGGGCAAACGCATCAACGACAGCATGTGAATGGCAGGTTGATTGGCCAAAGTGCGCAACTCCGCCTTTCTCCCCGCGCCCAGCAACCAGACATGGCTGCCGTTCAGACGATGGGCCAGACCCGGCAACAACAGTCGGGTACACGGATCCATCCATTGCAAATTATCCAGATACAACACCACCGCCCCCGGGGACGAAGGCATCACCCCAACCAAAAAATCCAACAACTCCTCATACAGCGCATCCCCGGGCTGCATGCGGGGCAATGGCTCCACCTCCCGGATCCAGGCGAGCAACCGTTTGCCGCTCCGGTTGAGGGGGGCGGGCAGAAGATTCACCCACACCTCCACCTGCTCCCAGCGTTGCGCCGGCGTCAAGCCGGGATCGGTTCTGGCCAGACTCTCCAAAACCGGCAAAAACGGATGCAACGGCACCTGTCGCACCACCGTGTGACAAGTACCGATCAACCAGCGGGTATCCTTGCGGGTCGCAGTCTCCAATTGCAACTGTTGCACCAGCCGGGTTTCACCGAATCCCGCCTCTCCCACCACCAGGGTGGTCTCCGAGTCGCCATTCAACGCCTTGGCCAATCTGCGATGCAACTCTTCGAGTTCCGTATCCCGCCCCACAAAATGGGGATCCAGGGTCCAATCCTCCCCAGCGAAGACATGACCCGCCAACGCTCCGCACCCTGGAAACAAAGAAGAAAGCACCCCATGGCGCACAAACAGACGGCCCAACTCCCGCCCGGTTTCCGCCGACAGTCTGATCCCGTGACCAATGGTCACATGAGGCGTATCACCGCTTTCCGGCAGGACCAGTTCTCCCTGGATGGTGGTGGTTTTTCCATCCGAGCAGGTGATCACCGGCACGGAATAGATGGTGATCTCCACCGGGGGATGATCGGGGAACAGTCCGGACCACTCCGGATCCAACGACTCCACCACCATGCTCGCGCAACAGACCGCCCGCAAGGGGTCGTCCTCGCGCATGAAACGGACCCCGAACAGCAGCAGCGGACCTTCGATGCTGCCTTGCACCACCCCCTCGAAACGACGCGCCGCCTGATCGCACACCTCCCGGATGTGACGGTTGAAGCGATTAAACCGCTCGCCCCCGAGCCGATGCACCAACTCCCGGACCAAACGGGGTCGGATCTGCACACAGTGCATGGGTTGCAACGCGGCCAAGGAGATGCTGGCCTTGACCGGAGCATGACTCCGCACCGGTTCATCTTCTTTCAAGGAGGTCAAGAAAAAGGACTCCTCTTCGGCACGGGTGACCAGTTGAGCCGCCTTGGTCCGGTTGTTGACCTTGAGACGCCGGAAAATCTCCACCAGATGCTGTTTGACCGTGCCATCGGAAATGTCGAGCCGTCTGGCCACCTCCTTGTTGCTGCATCCGGTCTGGATGAGCTTGAGGATTTCGATCTGGCGCTTGGTCAAAGGCAATGGGTCCATGGTGATTCCCCGATGCTGCGTTCATGGCTCATGGATGGGCAGAAAAGTAACCTTTCAATGACTCCCAGATGGACAGGAATCCCTGCATCGTGGAGATGTGCCGCTCCGGACGGGTCAAGGGATTCAGGATATACGACAGGATGGAACGGCGGCCGGAAATGATATCCGCATCGGCTTTCATGCCCGGCAGAATGGCCCGCCCCGCCCCCGGATCCCCGACGAAAGGACGCTCGGGCTTGACGATGCCTTTATAGGCCACATTGCCCTCCGCATCCATCTGGGTAAACGGAGAGATGGAGATCAGACGACCTTCGACTCCGCCGAACCGATTGAATTCATAGCTGGTCACCCGGATGGCCACCTCCTGTCCGGCCCGGACATATCCCATATCCTTGGGAGAGATGTTGAGGGCCAATTGGAGATCATCGGCCAGGGGGACAATCTCCATCAGCACATCCCGAGGACTGAACACCGAACCCAGGGTCCACACCCGGGAGTCTTGCACCCGCCCCTCGATGGGGGCATGGACATCCAGATTGTGTTTCCGGTCCACCTGACGTTCGAGCAGGGTCTTGACCTGGGAAATCTCGTTTTGAATGGTGCCAAGCTCCTGATTGGCCTGATTGCGCAATTCTTTTTCGTACAGTCCCTTTTTGGCCAGCACCTCTTCCAAGGCGCCCTGGTTTTGTTTGATCTGGGCCAGAAGGGTTTTGCTTTTGCCTTCGCTGTCGAGGTAAACCCGCTGGGACTCCAGTTGGGACAGCCGGGAGACCAGCCTTTTTTTGCCCAGATTGTCCTGCAAGGCCATCAGATCGGCGTTGACCGCCACATTTTTTTCCATGTTCCGCAGGTTCTGGGTGGCCAGTTCGATCTCGGTGCGTTTTTGCTGAATCTGGGTTTCAAAGACCCACAAACTTTTCTGGAGCACCTGTTTTTGGGTATCGAGCAACGCCCGCTGCTCCCGGACCACATCGGCGTACTTGGCGGGAATGCCGGAAAAATCGGGTTCCGTTCCCTTGAGAAAGGCCTCCTGACGAATGGCCCGGGCCTTGAGTCCCATCAACCGTGCCTCTACCTGCCGTTCTTCGGCATCGGTGCCGCTGTTTTTCAGACGAACCAGCAAAGCCCCCTTGGAGACCACCTGACCGTTGACCGCATGAATCTCGGTGACAATTCCCCCTTCCGGCGGATGAATGCGTTGCACCCCCTGGATGGGCAAAAACTCTCCGGAGGCCTTGACCGCCTCGTTGACCTGAATGGTGGCGGTCAGCCACAACAAAAACACCGTCAGAAACAAGGTGCCAGCCAGAATCGCCTTGACCTGCCAGGAGACACCGGTCTCCTCCAGGATATGGGCTTCGCTGAGATGTCTGGAAAAACGATTCTGCAACATAAGCGTCCTCGAAAGTCAAACCATCCAGGGACTAGACAAACGACCTGGGCAACAATTTTTCCACCTCGCCCGGAGGAGCGGCGGCGCGCAGATAGCCCCGATCCAGATAAAGCACAAAATCAGCCATTTTCAGATGACTGGGCCGATGGGTGACGATGAAAACCGTGGTTTTGCCACGCATCTCCTCCACCGCCTGACGGAACAGGGCTTCGCTTTTGGCGTCCATGTTGTTGGCCGGTTCGTCAAACAGCATGATGGAACAGTTTTTCAGCAGGGCGCGGGCCAAAGAGAGCCGCTGCTTGAAGCCCGCCGACAGTTGATCGCTGCGGCTGTCTTGGAGGCGGGTATTGAAACCCGCCGGCATCTGGAGGATCTCCTCCAGCAATCCGGCGCGGGCGGCGGCGGTGTGCAACTCTTCGTCGCTGGCCTCGGGACGGACCAGACGCAGATTCTGGGCCACGGTGCCAAAAAACACGTCACACTGCTGGGGCAGATAACCGATGGCGTGGCGCAACTGCAAGGCGTTGATCTGGCGGATGTCGTTGTTGTCGATGAGTACGCTGCCGGCCTGGGGATCGTAGAGTCCGAGGATCAGTTTGATCAAGGTGGACTTGCCCGAGCCATTGGAGCCGATCACCGCCACCACCGAACCGGGGGGCACACGAAAGGTGACACCCACCAGGGCGGGTTCGGCGTCGTTGGTGTAGCGGAAGGAGACCCGGGCAAAGGCGATCTCCCCCTTGAAATCCTTGCGGGCGGTATGGACCTGCCCATACCCCCGTTCCACCTTGAGTTCCATCAGGCGGTCCAGCTGCGTCACGCTGTTGGAGATGCTGACGATCTTGTTGATGCCCAGAAAGAACGTCTGCAACGGCGACAGAATCCGCCAGGTGATCAGCATGGAGGCGATCACCGCGCCGGTATTCTGGACATCAGCCGCCACCACGGTACGGGCGGTATCGTTCATGACCGCGACTCCCGCCAGCATGGTGAGGAGTCGCGCCACGGTGGTCATGTGGTTGGAGATGGTCGCGAGTTGAAACGAAGCCAAAGTCGCCTTGCCGGACAGATCCCGGAACCGATCAAACCAAATCTCCTCCGAATGGGTGCTTTGAATGGTCTGGATGCGGCTGAGGGCCTCGGTGAGAAAGGCCTGAAGCTGAGAGTTGTACTGGGACGACAGGGCGGAACGTCTCTGGATCACCGGCATCAACGCCAGGGCCACCACCACCATGGCCACGATCAACAGCACCATCAGACCGATCACCTTCGGGCTGACGAAGCTCAAGACGATCAGGTACAACACGGTGGTAGGGATGTCGTAAAGCAGCATGGACAGCGGTCCGGTCAAAATCTCCCGGACCACTTCCAGGGAGCGGAGACGGGACACCTGATTGCCCGCCGAGATCTGCTCGGTGAGGCTGGAGGGCAGCCCCAGAATCTGGTTGAGGATGACGCTGCTCAAGGCCCGTTCCAGCTTAGTGCCGATGTAGGCCAACAGATGAAGACGGTGAACCCGCAACGCCCCATCGATCAGCAACGCCAGGATGGTGCCCACCAGCATGACCACACCAGTGGAAATCGATCCGGTGGGAATCACCCGATCATAGACCACCATGACATAAATCGGCATGGCCGAAGCCATGATGTTGCCAATGATGGTGATGCCCATCAGGTTCCAGACCAGGGAGCGGAACAAGGACAACTGGGAACGCACCCAGCTTTGTGGCAACAACACGGTCTGCTGCTGGGAAGAAAAGAAGAATGCGGTTCCTTTGCCCTGCAAATCGGTTTCGGTCTGCTGCCCGGTTTCCCCATCCAGAATCAGCATCCGGGAACGTTTTTTCTTTTCCAGCACCACCACCATGCGCCCGCTGTCGAAGGCAAACAGGAATGGCGCCAAGCGGGCATCGATGTTCTGGACCCGGCCACGATCCATTTTATGCTTGAAATTCAAATTGGCCATGATGTTGCACAATCCGGTCAGATCCAACTGATCCAACAGATGGGGCAAAGACTCGGCCAGTTGTCGACCGGTCCCGCGCCATTGCAACCCCTCCAGCAGTCCACGCAGACACCAGGTGAACCGGTTGGTGGTGGGGATGCTGTCCATGTAGTCATGCCAATCGGCGAACTGTCCCCCCTGGGTGGAAAGATTATCGGAAGGCAAAAGTTCCGACTCCGTCTCCCGGACGGTCTGGGTGGTGGCCACGGCGGCAGGGGAGATCTCTTCGGGTGGAGCGACCCCTTCCCCGACCGGAACGGCGGGTTGGGGCGGATTCAAGGCGTCCATGAAATGGGCCAGGGGCGCGAGGGCGCCATCCTGGAATTGATAACAACGATCCGTGATCCGCAGCAGCGATGGGCGCTCCGAGACCAGCAGGAGGGTGGTATTGCCCTTCAGTTGCTCCAGATAGTTGCGCAACAGGATGTCGCCCACCGAGTCGATGGCGGTATTGGCTTCGTCGAACAACAAAATCTTGGGCTGCTTGACCAGAATGCGGATGATGGCGATACGCTGGATCACACCGGCGGGCAAAATATCCGACACGCCCTCGCCAATGGGGGTTTGATATCCTTTGGGCATGCGGGCCACAATGGCGTCCAGACCCAGTTCCGCCGCGATGCTCAAAGCCAGCTCGTTGCGGGATTCGTCGAACAGGGTGAGATTTTCCAGCAGGGTGGCATTGAACAGCACCCCGGTCTGGGGCACGTAACCGATGGCGTCGTGTAGATGAACCGGCAGGGAGCTGCGATTCTTGCCATCCACCAGCACCGCCCCCTCGCTGGGCATGACCGCGCCGGAGATGAGTTTCAGCAAGGTGGTCTTGCCTTCCCCGCTTTTGCCGATCAGACCGACGCACTCTCCGGGTTTGACCTCCAGGGAGAGATTTTTCAAGATCACCAGATCACCGCCAACCCGACAGGTGACATTCTGGAGTTCGAGGGCGCCTTCCATCTGCTCGAACCCGCTGGACTCCTCGGCGAGGGGACGCTGGGGCAGGGTGAAAAGTTCCAGGATCTGCTGTTTGGCCAGGCGGGTGGACTGCAAACGGGTCCAGCCCCGCACCAGGGTTTGCAGGGGTTGCAGAATGCGTCCGGAAAGCATGGTGCAGGCGGCCAGACCACCGGTGGTCATGTCGCCGTGGATCACCTCGATGGCGCCCAGTCCCACGATGACGGCGGTGGTGGTTTGACCGGCAAACGATGAAAAGGCCGGAATCAGTCCACCCCGGAAAATGATGTCATAGGTGTGCCGCAGACTGGAAAGCTGCAACATTTCGTAGCGGCGCAGCATCAGGGGTTCCATGGCCAGGGATTTCACGGCATGGATGCGGCTCAAGGTTTCGGTGATGAAACTGAAGCGCCGTTGGTTCACCTTCAAGTCGGTGTCGAGGGTCTGACGCAACCGCTCGCCCATCACCGTGGAAAAAACCGAAATGATCACCACCGTGAACACCGGCACCAGCACCAAGATGCCGCCGATCTTGTAGATCATGAACAGAAACAATAAGAAAAATGGCAAATCGAACAGGGCGATCATCGCCTGTCCGGAGTACAGTTCGCCAATGGTATGGATGGCGTTCATTTGTTCCAGATACTTGGCCCCATCCACCCGCTCGAACTCTCTGGGTTCGGCGAACAGCAGACGCCGCAACACGCGACAACTGCCCCGGTGAATGAAGCGGGCGCCGATCCAACCCACCACATGGGAGCGCAATGTCTGGATGGCGCTTTCCACCACCAGGGCCACCAGCACGGTGATCACCAGCATGGACAGGGTGTTGACCGCCTGATTCGGAATGATCCGGTTGAAAACCTGCATCAGCAGCAAAGGCACCATCAAGCCCAACAGGTTGATGAGCAGTGAGGTAACCCCCAACACCACCACCGTGCTGAACTTCCCGGCCCCTTCCGGAAGACCTCGGATATCTTTCGGCATCTGTTTTCCAAACGACCATGGCCACCCCCCGGATGAGGAGGCGTTTTGATTAATGTTCTTTGAACGCGTCATGGACAGTATTGAACACCGGTTTCCAGAGAATTTCGATAACCCGACGTTGATCCAGGGTGATGTCCACCTGGGCCAGCATGCCAGGAAGGATGGGATTCTTGCCGGGCTCCTCCCCGAGGTAGGCTTTTTCCAGCGTGATGATTCCCTTGTAATAGGCCTGCTTTTTCTCATCGAGCAGGGTACTGGGTGAAACCGAAGTCAGCGTGCCAAGAACACGTCCGAAATAGACGAACGAATAACTGCTCAATTTGATGGCCACCGGCGAGCCGACGCGGACACGGCCCACATCCTGAGGCGAAATGTGGACTTCGATCTGCATGTTATCGGCCATGGGGACAATTTTGGCCAGCACTCCACCGGGGGCGATGACCTTAGAGGTGATGTTCACCTCCTGGGCGATGCCCGCCACAGGAGCGCGGATTTCCAGACGGGCCGACCGGTCCACCATTTCGAGACGCTGTTCCCGGACCTGGGCCAATTCGTTGGTCACGCTGGTCAACTCGTCGTTGGCCATCCGCTGGGCATCGGCGTCCACCTGATTGAGACGACTGGTGGCTTCGGCGATGGCGCCCCGAATATTTTCGATCTGCTTGTTGATGCGTTTCACCTCCCCCTGGGCGGTTTCGCTCGCCTTGAGGGTTTCCAGGTAGACGATGCGGGAGACCGCCTTTTTCTCCAGCAGAGTCTTGCGGATTTCCAGCATGTTGGCCGTGAGGGCGACCTGACCCCGGGCGGTATCCAGGGCGGTCTGAAGGGATTGCATTTCGGATTGGCGCTGGTCGATCTGGGCATGGATGACCTGCTTGTTGTTTTCCAAAGAGAGCACCTGATCGGCATACACCTGACGCTGCCCATCGGCCAACCCCTTGAACCGTTCAGGAATTCCCGAAAAATCAGGTTGTTCTCTCCGTGCGAACGCCCGGGCGCGAATCCCACGCGCCTGCAAGCCGGCGATCCGGGCATCCACCTGTTCCAACTCGGCGTTGACCTGGGTACCATCCATGCGAAACATCACCTGACCCGCCTCCACCAGGGTATTGTCCCGCACCTTGACTTCGCCGATGATCCCCCCCTCCAGATGCTGCACCACGTGTACCGATCCGGTGGGAATCACCTGACCCGGAGCATGGGCCACCTCTTGCAATTTGGCCAAAAAAGACCAAAGCAGCAACGGCAGAAAAGCAAGCAGGACAATTTTCCAGGTATCGGCGATCAAGGCGGGCGCGGCCACATCCCGATCATTACCCATGATCTCCAAGGGACGGATATGAGTCGGAATGGGTTTGGTGGGAAAAATTTTCATGCTCTAGTCGTATGCGCTGGAAAAGTTCTGGAATTATCCCTCATTGATACGAGTGTTCATCAATACTCACTCCATCTGTATAATGGTATAGAAAAAGCAAGATAGCAAGGATTCGACCCAACGCCCCTTGACAAAAGCATTCGGATTGATCATCAAGAGCCGTTATTGCATATCAGGGCATAACCATTACCCATTTAATGAAAGAGAGACATTCCATGCCCCGTTTGATTGAACTGAACCTGGAACGGGCTCAGGCCATGATCCAACGATTCACGCCAGAAATGCGCATGGTACATTCTCTGGGAGGGGGCAGTTTTGGACAGGTCTTCCTGGTCGAAGACGATTTCTCCCAAGTGGCGGTAAAGATCATTCCCTTGAAAATACGGGGCAAGGAAGACGCGGAAGAAAACCACGAGTGGCGACAACTGACCAGCCATTGGCAACGACTCAACCATGCCAGTCTGGTGAGAATCCGCAGCTTCCACGAAGCCATCGAACCGGACCCCGCCGCGTCGATCAAGTCTTATGGACTGATCTACATGGATTTCTGGCCGATCAGTCTCTACGATTTCATCAAACGGCTCAAGCGGGAAAACGCCTTCACCCCGACACGCAAACGACAATTGTTGCTCAATCTGGCCACCCTGCTGCATCGTCTGCTGGCGGATACCGGCCTGATCGTCACCGACTTGAAATTGGAAAACATCCTGGTGGCCTCCCGGGATCCCGGCCCCATGGATCTGGCCCTGATCGACATGGGGGGGATATGCGAGGCCCGGGTGGCGGATTATTACCGGGTGATCACCACGGATTTCTACATGGCCCCGGAACTGCAAAATCACAGCGTCACCCGCATCGACGCATCGATTCTCCAATTCAGTTTCGGTCTGGCGGGTTATTACATCCTGGAAGGCCGCTGGCCCGTGGCGGAATACGACTATCTGAAGCCTTTGCTGATCAAACTGCGTCAGCAGGAAGGCTTGAACTGGTCTGAAGAGGTGGCCACCGGCATGCCGGGATGCGTGACCATCATCGAACGCTGCCTGAAAGAAAACCGGGAGGAACGTTTCCCGGATCTGGGGGCGCTGGTGGAAGCGATCCGCGCCGACCAGGAGAACCGGGAGCAGACACAACGCCAAACCGCCATCCGGGCCATTCAGGAAAACGGCCCGCGACTGCCCAAAAAAGGTCCGCCTTCCCCCTGGCGGGAACCCGTGACCGGCATGGAGTTCGTCTGGATTCCTCCCGGAGGGTTCGACATGGGACAATCCCCGGAAGAAAACGCCCAGTTGCACCGGGAAAACGATGAAAAGGCCTTCGAGAAATGGTTCGCACGGGAATTGCCCCGTCATCGGGTGCTGCTGGATGGTTTCTGGATGGGCCGCTGGCCGGTGACACGGGAACAATTCAGCCGTTTTGTGGAAGAGAGCCTGCATCTGACCGATCCGGAACGCCTCCAGTCCGCCGCCCGCGGCCAAATCCGCATGCAATCCCAAATCGACTGGCACACCTGGAAAAAAACCCGTTATCCTCAAAACGACACCCATCCAGCCATTCATGTGAGCTGGTTTGACGCGCAAGCCTGCGCCGATTGGCTGTCGCAACGCACGGGACTGCGCTTCGCGCTCCCTTCCGAGGCCCAATGGGAGTACGCCTGCCATGGCGGCGGCAATGCCCCGTTCCACTTTGGCCACGTCATCACCACCGAACAGGCCAATTACGACGGCAGTGTGATCTACGGAGCCGGCCAGCCGGGATCCCCCCGCAAGGGAACCACCCCCTGCGGCCAGTTTCCCGCCAATCATTACGGCCTGCACGACATGCACGGCAATGTCTGGGAGTGGTGCGAGGATCTGTACGATGGCAACTTCTACAACACCCCCGCCGCCCGGCAACGCAATCCGGTGCATCAAGGGCCACTCGGCTACCGGATTAAACGGGGGGGATCCTGGCGCTCTCCCCCGGCCCTGGTGCGCGCCGCCTATCGGGGAGGCACCTATCCGGATATCGGCAAGGACGACATCGGGTTCCGGCTGATCCTGACCCCCGGCGAAGAGATTCTTCAAAGCTCTGGCAAAAAGGAACACAAAAAATGATTCCCCCGCCACGTCCCATCGAAGCCAACGATTATCCCGCCCTGGCCCGGTTCTGCGCATCATTTCCGGGAGAAAAACGGGAGGAGTCCTACTGGCTCGCCCGTTTCCACTTCTGGTGGGAGGAGAATCCCGCCTTTTCGACGGATTTCCCCCGAGGGGGTGTGCTGGAAAAAGAGGGCCAGTTGGGCGGAATGTTCGCCCTGATTCCCAGTCGGGTGCAATTCAATGGCCAGTCCAGAGTCGCGGCCAACATGAGTTGTTGGCGGGTGTTGCCCCACTTCCGGGGCCGCAGTCTCGCGCTGTTCCTGATGCTTCTGGAGCAGGCCAAGAATCATCCGGTATTCAACACCACCCCCACGCCGGAAGTGGAAACCATCCTGCATCGGGTGCCTTTTCTCCCTTTTGCCCAGGGGATCCAAACCGAAAGCGTGTGGATCTCCCGCCCCCGGGAAAGCGGTTGGTGGGAAGGGGTCAAACGGATCTGCCAGATCTCCTGGAACTGGTCCCCCCGTCCCGCATCCCGGCCCCTGCCGCTGGCGGTGGTCCAGACTCTGGCGCAACAAAACCGACAGATGACCCGCCTCCGGCACGCCATGGCCCAGGCCGGCACATTGGCCGTATGCGCCGCCATCGGACCAGCCTTCGACCGTCTGTGGCAACGCACCGGCCATCATCAAGCCTTGACCAATCTCCGCACCGGTCCCGCACTGGAATGGTACCTGAATGCCAATCCCAATCCCGGTCGTCCCCTGTTGCTCACCCATGAAAAAAATGGCGAACTCCGGGCCTTCGGACTCTTCGCACGCCGACCCAGCCCCCATTGGCCGGACCGGGAACATCTCTATGCCCTGGATGTGTGGGCCGAACCCTCCTGGGAGGAGCATCTGTTGCCCCTGTTGGGCTTTGCCTTGCAGCACGCCCGCGAAGCGGACATTCCAGTGCTGCGCATTCCCCACTATCACCCGGAACTGACCCGACTGTGCGCCGGTATCGGTCTGACCCGCCCCCTGCCCAAACCCCTCACCTGTTATTACCTGCCCCCCGCAGGGGAGTCCCCCCCGGATCCGGCGACCATGCGCCCCAGCCGCAACATGGGGGACTATGGCTGCTGAAGGGTGTGGCCATCCCATTTCTGTTCCACCAAAGCCACCAGAGCGGCCACGCTTTCCACCGGAACCAGTTCCGCGAGGCTGCAACGGATGGCAAAACGGTTTTCCGTGGCGCTGATCAAGGCCATGTGGCCAACACTGTCCCAGGCCGGCACCTGAGCCATGGTCAACGACTCCGTGACCGGCAGGGCGGGATCCTGGAACACCTCGCGCAGGATCGATTCCAACTGCCGCAAAATCGTTTGTTTCACCGGTTGCTCCTTAATCTTTAGAGTGACGAGAAAATACGGAAACCGGAACGATTCAGCCCCTCCCGCACCGATTCGGGCCACTGGCCGAACTCCGTGCCGTGCTGGGCCAGAAAGGCGAAGGCCAACCGTTCCAGCCCGAAACCGATGCATCCGGAGTGGGCGAACCGCCCATCGGGCAGGGTGATGCCCATGTGACGACCAAAAAAATCTTGATGATAATTGCGGGAACCGGCGGCCAATGTCCCTTCCTTGAAAGGCAACCGGGCGCGATATTCGTATTTCAGGTCATAGATGTTCTGAAACCCCGACTGGGCGCCAAACTCGCGGATGAAAAACGGATCCGTGGCATTTTCGAGCCGATAAGCCAGACCCCACTCGGCCAGCAAGGCATGCAGGGCGGTTCCGGCCCGGGTCAGGGACTCTTTCACCCGGGGCGCGGACCCCACAAAAATCACCTCCCACATGGTGAATCCCCACAACCGTTCCAGGCTGTGCATGTTGATGGATTCGTACCGGAAACAGTGCCCCTGGGCCGTGGCCACCACGGGATCCCGGGGCAAGGTACGGTTGGCCAGAAACAGATAAAAATGATGACACACCGTGGGAGCCAGAATCTGACGAATCCCGGAAAGCGCACCCTCGGGGGGATGGATCGTCCCATCCCGGCAGACGGTTTCCGCGGCAAACCGTTCCACAATCTCCAAATCTTCGCGCAAATGGGAGGCAAAACTCAAGGAGTGGGGAAAGTTCTTGAAATATTGAATTTTCTCCAGGAAGGACGCCGGCACCATAGCGGGAAAACGATGCATTCCCGCCCCCTGGGAGAGTCCCACCTCAAACAGGCGGTTTTCAAAAAATCGACACAGGGAGGCCACCAACGGCCCCAGGGAAAACAAACCGGCATCGGTCTGGACCACTTCACCCCGGGCCAGCAGGGATTCCATGGGATCCACGCGGCAGCAAACCGGTCGATCCATATAATCCTCGACGATTTTGATCATGGGTTCACGGGTGGTCTCCACCAGCAGTCTGGTGGCCCGCTGCACCTTGCGGATCAGGGATTCTTTTTCGACGGCGTTCGGCTCGCGCCGCAAATGAAATCCCATCGCCCCGGAGGGATCCGGCGTGACCCGAACCACCAATTCATCCACATACGCCATCTTGGCATAAAGATCACCCAGCAGAAACCCCGGAACCTCCACCGGGGGATAAATGAGACAATAGGCCGATGGCATGCGTTTCACCCCTCGAAAACATTCGATAAACGGTTTTGCGGCAACGATTCCGCCGGAAACAGACCGGTCGGAATGACTATTTTCTGTCGATCGTGGGATCGGGTTCCGCCTCATCCAGATTGATCAACCCAGAACGACGCACCCGCACCCCGCCATCGGGACGCTGGCTGACCCGCAAAACCCGGGGAGCCAATTCGGGAAATACCACCTCCGGCCTGACCGCGAGGGATTTGCCATTGATCCGGGGCGCATCCACAAACCAGTCGAAAAAGGGCACCTGCCAGGAACTGGCCTTGGAAACACTTTGCAAGGAGTAGCTTTCGACCGAAATTTTCAATTTTTTGGTCAAACGGAAAAACGGGCCGGGAAAGCGCAAAGAGCCAATTTTCTCCTCCCGTTTGGCGGTATCGGCCTGATGGATCACCGCCATATCCAGCCACACATGGCCCCCGTCCCCCTTGTCGGCCCGGGTGGTCAGACGCAAGGCCATGGGACCGGACTCCAGAGTGAGGGGCTTGCGGACGCTGACAAAACGGCCTTCGTAATCCCCGATCTCATGAAATCCCCCTTCCACCATTTGCAGATCGTTGGGATCCTGGGACTCCCAACGGGAGAAAATCCCCCCCACCCCATGATCCTTGCCCTTCAGTTTCAGATTGGTTTGCAGGCCGAAATAAAACTTGATGTCGTTGATGGCCGAATAGAATTGATAATAAAGAGGGTGCCCCTCGGGTTTGAGGGTAGGATCGAAGCGCATGGGCAAGATGAGTTCGGAAATCTCCTCCCCGGAAATCTGCCAGGGATAGTTGAGATAGACATGATGCCAACAACAGGTGCCTTTTCTCCCCGGGTTGTCCTTGTCGGCAAACTGCAAATAGCGGGTGGCCTGATGCAGTCCCAAAAGCGCGGTGGCGCTCTTTTCGATCCCCTGACCCGAGGCGGAAAGCGGGTGGGAAAGAACCGGGGTGGACTCCCCCGCAGGGGTCAGGAAACGGGTTTCCACCTGCTCCTGAAAACCCCGGGGGACACAATGGGCATGCACCACCCGCCCCTCCCGATCCACCCCCGAAACCGTCTTGCGACTGACCTCCCCCAGGCTGTTGGTCCGCACGATGAGCAGATCCGCCGGATCGAACCCCACCACACGAAAAAATTCCTCGATCAAGAGCTTGTCGTTTCCGCACCGCGCATGCTCCACCAGCCGGACCTTTTCCAGCGTGGCCGCCGGAGCCACGGCACCGCGGGCATCCAGAGCGGACACCACCCCGGGCCGAACCATCAGGCTCACCCCGACCAGGAAAAAAACCGCCCTCAGACGCGACACGCAAAAAAATCGATTCACCGGCCTCCCCGATCATGGATGGTGCGCCACAAAACCGGGTCAACCATATCACCAGCAATGGTTTCCTTCAAGCCGAACCTCATGGTAGCATACATCAGCAAACACCATTGAACAGCGCATGAACGCTCACGACCCATCAGACCACACACACATGTCCAATCAAGCCGCCATTCAAGCCTTGCATCATGCTGTCAGTTCCAAGATTCTGGGACAAGAAACCCTGGTCAACCGCCTGTTGATCGCGCTGTTGGCCGACGGTCATCTGCTGGTGGAAGGGGCGCCGGGACTGGCCAAAACCCGGGCGATCAAAACCCTGGCCATGCATGTGGAAGGGGCATTCCACCGGATCCAGTTCACCCCGGATCTGTTGCCCGCGGACCTCACCGGCACGGAGATTTTCCGACCCCACGAAGGATCGTTCCAGTTCCAGCCCGGGCCATTGTTTCACAATCTGGTCTTGGCCGACGAAATCAACCGCGCTCCGGCCAAGGTACAGTCGGCCCTGCTGGAGGCCATGGGCGAACGCCAGATCACGGTGGGTCCCAAAACCTATCCCCTGCCGACCCTGTTTCTGGTGATGGCCACCCAAAATCCCATCGAACAGGAGGGTACCCATCCCCTCCCCGAAGCGCAACTGGACCGGTTCTTGATGCTTACCCGCATCGGTTACCCGTCCGCCGGGGTGGAACGGGAAATCCTTCATTTGGTGCGGGAGGAGGCCAAACAGGAAGGCCGGGGCGAGTCGCCCCAACTGACCCAAAAAATTCCCACCGAGACCCTGTTGGCCGCCCGGCGCGACGTGTTGGAGCTGCACATGGCCGAAGCGGTGGAAAACTACCTGCTGCATCTGATTTTGGCCACCCGCGCACCGGAAAAATACAGTCCGGAGCTTGCCGGCATCGTGCAATACGGCGCCAGTCCCCGAGCGACCATTGCCCTGGACCGCTGCGCCAAGGCCCATGCCTGGCTGGCGGGACGCAGCTTCGTCACCCCGGAGGATGTGCGCACCCTGGCCCCGGACGTGCTGCGCCATCGGCTGATTCTCACCTTCGAGGCCGAAGCCCGGGGGGAAACGCCGGACAGTTTCATTCAACAGTTGCTGCGCCGGGTGCCCGCGCCGTGAACGCCGCACCCAACCCGAACGCCCCCTTGCTGGCGCTTGAAGAGTTGATCGCCTTGCGCCACGGGGCCAAGGGCATCAAGGCCCCGCCCCGCCGGGTCTTCTCCGCTTTGGAAGGCGGTTATCGTTCCCCGTTCAAGGGCAGGGGCATGGAGTTTGCCGAAACCCGGGTCTATCAGCCCGGAGACGAAATCCGCCACATGGAGTGGCGGGTCACCGCCCGCACCGGCAAGCCCCACGTCAAACTCTTCCGGGAGGAGCGGGAACGGGCCGTGCTGGTGTGGACCGATTGCCGTCCTCCCATGTTTCACGCCACCCGGGGACGCTTCAAGGTGGCCCAGGCCGCCCTGGCCGCGACCCTGGTCGCCTGGAGCGCCGTCTTGCGGGGGGATCGGCTGGGAGGCTTGATCTTCTCCGAACAACAACACCGGGAATTGCGCCCCATGCGGGGGGATCGGGCCGCCCTGGAACTGATCCGGGAGTTGCTCCGGTTCACCGGTCAGCCTGCCGGGTCGTCTGCCCCATCCCCGTCACAGCCGCGCCCGGCCCCGATCCAACCCCTGAACCATGCCCTGCTGCGTCTGCGCCGGGTGGTGCTGCCGGGAAGCTCGGTGTTTTTGTTCAGCGACTTCCGGGGGGTGGACCAGACCGATCAGGCCCATCTGGCCCGCATGGCCCAACACAATCAGGTGACGCTGTTTTTCATCCACGACCCCCTGGAGCGTGCCCTTCCCCCACCCGGCGGACGTTATCCCCTGGCCGCCAGCGGTTCCGGCCTGTCCCGACTGCTGAATGTGGACGATCCCCGCATCCGTCAGGCCCACGCGGCCCGCTTCGTCGTGCGGCAGGAGGGTCTGCGGGCGCTGTGCCGCTCCATCGGCGCCCATTTCATCTCCTGTTCCACCGAAGATGACGCCCCGGCCCTGTTGCGTCACCACCTGGGAACGGTCTTCCCATGACCCCCCCCGACGCCCCCCTGCCCTTGCGGGATATCCATCTGCCGGATCCCATCTCCTGGTGGCCTCCGGCCTGGGGATGGTGGGCGGTCACCCTGACGCTGTTGCTGTTGATCGCCTCCTGGCTGCTGCTGCGTCACCGGATCAAACGACAGCGCCTCCGCGCCTCCGCCTTGGCGGAACTCTCCCGGATCCGCCAACGCCACGCCCTCCACCAGGATCCACGACTGCTGGCCACGGAACTCTCCGCCTTGTTGCGCCGGGTGAGTCTGCTGCGTCATCCCCGTCACGAGGTGGCCGGTCTGAGTGGGGAGGCGTGGTTGATCTTTCTGGATCGCGGGTTGCAGGATCGCGGGTTGCAGGGGTCGCCCTTTTCCCAGGGTGAGGGACGGGTGCTGATTTCGGCCCCCTTCGAGCCTGACCCCCGGGTCAACGCCGACGCGCTGCTTGAATTGTGCAAACACTGGATCCGGAACATCCCCCCGGATCATCGTCCATCCCGACACTCTCCACCTCCAGGACCGGAGCCACATCCATGACCGAATGGTTGCACGCCACGGATCGCCAAGGCCGTTTCGTCAAGACCGAAGAGCGGACCACCCTGCTCGCCGAAATCCGCGAACACTCCCGACGCCACGGGGATGCCAATCTGGCTGTGCCGGTGGTTCACATCATCCTGCTGACCAGCTCCGGTCTGATCCGGATGGTGCAACGGGGCGACAAACCGGAAAATCCCTTCATGTGGGACAAGTCGGTGGGAGGCCATGTGGTCACGGACAATCCCGCCCTGACCCGTCAGGACTTCGATGACAATGCCCGCAAGGAGATGCAAGAGGAGATCGGCGTCGAGGAGGTGTTGATCGCCAACGATGGCCTGGATTATCATCGACTGGTCCAATCCGGCGCCCACGATCCCCACACCCGCGCCATCATCCGCATGATCGATCACGACCCCTGGCAAGGCTCACTGAGTCGGGTGCGGGGGGGAGAACCCTGGCTCAAACGCCACAATGTGGTGGTTTACGTCGGAGTGTTCGATGGACCGTTTCGTTTCGTCGATGGGGAAGCCCTGGATCACCGTCTGATCAGCCGCGCCGAACTGATGGACGATCTGCTCGCCAATCCCTGGAACTATGCCGATGGCGCACGCATCTTCATGCAGAAATACTATCACCTGCTCCGCTAACTCCTGACTCCTGAAGGGATATTCTCCCCCATGCACCCCAATGATCTGGGCCGTCTGATCGGCCAATGGTTTCAAAAACACAAAGATGAAAATCCCTTTGCCTTCGGCGAAATCCATCTCATCACCGAAGAAGAGGAAGCGGACATTCTGATCATCATCGGCAAGCCCATCGAGGATTGTCCCAACGCCGCAACCCATGCCAAACAGTGGGAAGGCACCCTCTACGACGCCCCCGTGACCTGGATCTGGCAACAGTTGGCGGACGAAAACGCGGATGAGTGGCTGCGGGTGATCTACGAGCGGGAAGCCCGTTCCATGAAAGGACAAATGCTCACCGCCCTGCTGGACCTGTTCCGCCTGATCGAAGAAAACGGCTATGCCATCGACTGGGAACCCGAAAACGAAAAGGAACCCTGGCGGGTCCGCCTGCACATCAACGCCCTGGAGGAAAAAAGCACCGAAGAGACCCAACGCTGGCAAACGCTGTTGGCCAAACATCGGGGTGGGGGATGAGTGAAAGATTGCCGGGTTGAACGGCATAGGTCCGGCATTCAGGTGTCGTTTCTGGCCAGGGTCATCATCCTGTTGAAAAAAAGATGCACGTCTGCGTGAATCTCGTCCGCCTGCATGGCCAGGGCGATCTCTTCGCGCAAAAACAACACGGATGGCTCCTCGTGTCTCAGTTGGTGAAACAGGGAGTCATCGTTTTCAAACAGGATGCGCTTGCCATCCACGACCTTGAACCACTCTGCCTTGATCTCCCGCCAGGTCTGGTTGGGTGGCAGGTGCAGATTCTGTTCTGCAAAAAAAGAGTCGATTCTGGATACGAGGGGAACCGCGCGCAGCGAACCCATTCTCTGTTGAGCAAACCGTTTCCAGGCCTCGGGGACCAGCAGATAATTCTCGATGTTCTTGCGTTTCCATTCCATCAAAACGGGATTATTCGCTTTCGGATGAAAGGCGCTGCGTGCGTCGTCGTAGTCGAAAAGCACCAATCTGGAGACTTGCGGGATGACCTGACACAAGGTTTTAAAGTGTTTGTCCGCGCTATCGCGCATCTCCTTCTTGCTGCCACCCCCCATCTTCTTGAAATAAACAGACTGCATCACCTCCTGGGCGTCACAGCGCGCGGCCCAATTGCGCAAAATACGCTCATCGCTGTCCCCTTCCACATACAGAATGAAGGGTGACTGCGTCAGTCGATCGATTTCCACATTGGACACCTCCGCCAAGGCGCGCACCACCTGGGGTACGGAGTCGATGCGCGCGGGGGTCTGTTTCAGCAACGACAGGATCTGTCCGGCATCCACACCCGAGACAAACTCCTGGGCATGGGTGGCGATCAAAAATTGCATGCCGGTATCGCCGGATTTCCTTTTAAAAAAATCCAGCAGCTCCCGTTGCAGACTGGCATGCAGATGGGCATCCGGCTCATCGATCAACAGGGTGGTCGGTTTGTAACCATACAAGAACGCCAACAGGGTCAGCGTCTGATGAAAACCGCTGCCACCGGAGATGACATCGTAGAGCCTGCCGTTTTGTCGATACTCGACCCGAATGTACACATCCTGGGCCGGGTCGTATTCCGGGGGCAGTATGTCAACCGAAAACCACAAGCGGACCATGGCGGCCAACTCCTGCCAATCCGCCGGGGGAGCGCGACGTTTTCCGGATTTTTCTTTCTCCCCGGGAGTGGGGGGAGGACACACGCTCAACAACAGATTGCGCAACACACTTCCCGGCTGCCCCTTGCCCACCTGCTGACGGATGGGAGAGCTGTCCAGACGTTTTTCGACAGGCTCCAGCCCGGAGAATGGCGGGATATAGGCGATTCTTGGCATGCCGTTGCCGTCGGCCCGACGAAACCGATCCCACCCTTCCGAAGGGATGGCATAAATGGTCTGTGGCGAGTGATAACGCAAGTCCACGCCAAACTGCCGCTCTTCGCCGTTTTGATGTCGCCACTCCACGATGATCTGAATCAGGATATATTTCAGCTTTTTTTGTCCATCACTCCCGATGAACGCGGCCCGATCGGTCTTGTCTTTCCACAACAGACTGAATTCCGGCACCGGCAAGGCCGTGAAGTTGGGCAAGACCACCTGAATGCCCTTGTTGCCTCTGGATTGATGAAACAGATCCACGCAATACTGCCAAATGGCCAACGCCTGCAACACCGTGCTTTTGCCACTGTTGTTGCGCCCCACCAGCAGATCGAACGGCCCGAACCGGTACACCTGTTCATCGACGCTCTTGAAGTGTTTCAAGATCAAACGGGTGATCTGGATGAACTCCCCCATCCCCTACTCCTCCCGCCCTTCCACCGCTAACGCCGCCCGCACCGCCTCCACCACCTCTCCCAGTCGCTCGGGGGTCATACGGGTGAAAAAGGCGCCCCCGGGGGCGATGCGCAGGTTGGGCCCCTCGTTGCAACGCCCGAAACACAGCAACGGCTTGACCGGAACCGACAGCCCCTGGGCCGCAAACTCCTGTTCCAGCAACCGGATCAATTCCAGGCTGCCACCTTGGACACAGGATGAAGCCTGACCCATCCGCTCCTTGACACACACAATAACGCTCGTTTTCATGATGGTTCTGGCCCTGGAGGCTGTTTGATGATTCCATGCCGCATGAAAATCCGGGCAACCTGGACAATCCGGCTCCTGTCGTCATCTGTTGTCAGCGGCATTTTTCCGCAACGGTTTCGGCCCGGAAAATCCATAAGATATTCATCGTCTGATGATCACTTTGACAGAAATGTTAAGGTTGCGCTATGGTGCATATCTTGAGATCCTGGCTGGCCCCCGTTCAATCCCCACGCCCCCGCTTGATAAGGATAGCCTGGAGTATTCCATGAACCCTCTCGTATCGACGCCGGATGACAAGAGCCTCAACGCCAACCGACTCTCCAGCATCCTGATCAAGACCTGTCTGGTATTGGCACTGGTACTGATATCCTTCAAGAATTTCCTGCTGTTTCATATTCTGGCGGAATTCTTCAGCATCATCATCGCGTTCACTTTCTTTATTATTGCCTGGAACGGACGGCGTTTCTTCGACAATCACTATCTGTTGTTCCTGGGTATTGCCTTTCTGTTCATCGGGTTTCTCGACCTGATCCATACCCTGGGCTACAAGGGCATGGGAATCTTTGATCGTCGGGACGCCAATCTGGCGACCCAATTGTGGATCGGGGCACGTTATCTGGAGGCGCTGTCATTCCTCGCCGCCTTTTTCTTCATACGACGCAAGCTGTCGGTGAATGGATTGCTGCTCCTGTATACCGTGGTCACCGGACTGATTCTGTTGTCCATCTTCAAATGGGGTCTTTTTCCCGACTGCTGGGTGGATGGCCAGGGACTGACACCTTTCAAGAAAAACAGCGAATACGTCATTTGTATCATTCTGCTTTACGACATGATCCTGCTGCATCGCCAGAAGAAACAGTTCGCCACGGATATTCTGATTCTGCTGCGTTGGGCGATGATCACCACGGTGGGTGCGGAACTGACCTTCACCTTCTATGTGGATACCTACGGATTTTCCAATCTGATTGGGCACCTGCTCAAAATTACCACGTTTTATTGTCTCTACAAGGCGGTGGCGGAAACCACCCTGGAAACCCCCATCAAGACTCTTTACTACAACATCACCAGCACCCGGGACGCCTTGGCAGCCGCCAATCAGGAACTGTCCGCCCGTCAGATGCAGTTGGAAATGGCTCAGGAGATTGCCCAGTTGGGTCACTGGCACTGGGAGATTGCCAGTGATCGGCTTGTCTGGTCCAAAGAGATCTATCGCATCTTTGGTCTGGATCCCAAAAAAGATACCCCCTCCTACGACATTTTTCTGCGCTCCATTCCCGAATCGGAACGCCAACAGGTCTCCCGGGCGATCGATCAGGCACTGTCGCAACCCGGAACCTCCTATCAGACCGAACACCGGGTACTCCGATCCGACGGCACCTTGTGCCATGTGCTGGAACGGGGCGAAGTGATCCGAGACGAGCATGGCCAAGCCGTATCCATGCTCGGAACCGTTCTGGATCTGACCAAGCGGCATCAGGTCGAAGCGCGAATCCGTATCCTGTCCCAGGCGGTGGAGCAAAGTCCCTCCTCCGTTGTCATTACCGATCGGGAGGGAATCATCCAATACGTCAACCACAGCTTTATCACATCAAGCGGCTATTCCCGCGAGGAACTCCTGGGCCATGACCCCAGTCTGCTCAGGTCCGGAATCACGTCGCCGGAGGTTTATCAAAATTTGTGGCAAACCATCACCAGTGGACGGGTGTGGCGGGGTGACCTGTGCAACCGACACAAGAATGGTGAATTGTATTGGGAACTGGCCAACATTTCCCCCATTCGTGATCAAAACGGCAACATCTCCCATTTTCTCGGCATCAAGGACGACATCACCGATAAAAAACGGCTGGAGTTGGAAAAACAACAAGCCCTGGATCGGGCCGAACAGGCCAACCGGGCCAAAACCGAATTTCTGGCCACCATGAGCCACGAAATCCGTACACCGATGAACGGCGTGCTGGGAATGGCGGATTTGATTCTGTCCACCCCCTTGACCCATCAGCAACGTCATTATGTCGAAACCATTCATCGTTCCGGACGGACTTTGTTGTGTATCATCAACGATATTCTGGATTTTTCCAAAATCCAGGCCGGCCAGTTGGTCATGGATATCATCCGCTTCGATCTGGATGAGATCATTCAGGATCTCAACGGCCTTCTGGCTGACAAGGCAACTTCCAAAGGATTGACCTTTCACATCAAGCTGGCGGACGGGGTGCCGCTCCACCTGTTGGGGGATCCGTATCGTCTCAATCAAATTCTGTTCAATCTGGTTGGCAACGCGATCAAATTCACGACCAAAGGATCGGTCCAGGTATGGGTCGAAGTCGCGGAAAAACGAGAAGCGGATGTCCAACTGCGTTTCCAGGTGATGGATACCGGTATCGGTATCGCTCCCGAATTCCACAATCGACTGTTCCAGGCCTTTTCTCAGGAAGACCCATCGATTACGCGAAGATTTGGCGGAACCGGGCTGGGATTGGCCATCACCCAACGTCTGGTGAGCCTGATGAACGGGAAGTTGCAGTTCTCAAGCCTTCCGGAACAAGGATCGACCTTCTGGTTCACCATTCGGTTTGGCTTGCAGCAGCCCGGTGATCGACAGAAAATCGCAAGCTGGCATGCCCAACAACGCCCCATCACACCGGATCATTTTCGTTTCACAGGCCGGATTCTGTTGGTGGAGGACAATCTGGTCAACCAGGAGGTGACGGTGGCGACCCTGGAGTTGTTCGGCTGTCAGGTGACGATCGCCAACAACGGCCAACAGGCCATCGCTACGGTCCATGAAGCGGTCACGCCATTTGATCTCATCTTCATGGACTGCGAAATGCCCATCCTGGACGGATTTGAAACCACCCGACATCTGCGGCAATGGGAACAAGAGACGGACCGGTCCCGCACTCCCATTGTCGCGCTCACCGCCCATGTCCTGCAAGAGAGTCGGCAACAGTGCCATGAGGCCGGCATGGATGACTATCTGAGAAAACCTTTCAGCCAGGCGGATCTGGGGGGCATACTGAATCGTTGGTTGCCTCAACCGCCAGCAGAGACGACCAACAAGAAATCCGATAAACCGGCCTCCTCTGTCCCCGATCCGACTGCTTCCGCCCCGCAGTCGATATCGATGCCAGCATCATCCCTTCCGAAACGCTTCCGGGAGGAAGACACGGCACGGGTTTCCATTCCCGTGCTGGATCCAACCGCTCTGGACCTCATCCAAACCTTGACCCGAAAACGGGGGAACGGTCTTCTGGGCAAAATGGTGGACCACTATCTGATACGCACACCGGAATTGTTGGCGGAACTGGAAGAGGCCCTGAAACAAAACGATGCCAAAAGAATCCGGTTTGCCGCCCATTCCCTGAAATCCACCAGTCTCACCATTGGAGCGACCCACATGGTTGAACTGGGACGCATCATGGAGGCCAATCACACGGATTTCACCGTGGTGCGCCAGTCCTGTCAGTTGTGCGGCACGGCTTTTGTCCAGGTCAGGCAGGCCTTGAACGACTTGTTGACTTCCCAGGCATTGGAAGAAACATGACTTGGACAACCTCAAAAGGCTGGAGGAATCTCGGCTGTCAATTTGTTTTCGTATAATTTATGCATGATCTTGCTGACGCTGACAGGCTTGATGATATAATCCGAACAATATCCTTGAAAAAAAGCCTTGCAAACGTTGTCATGGGAATCCACTGCCGTGACCATGAAGACAAACACATCGTTACCCTGTTTCTTGTGCATGTGTTCAAAAGCGCGTATTTGCTGCAACGCCTGATGTCCATCCATGATCGGCATCATGATGTCCATGAAGATCACATGATACGGTTGATCACGTTCGTGAGCCGCCCGGAAGGCATTGACCGCCTCTTCACCGTTGCAGGCAATATGACAGATTCCAAGGTCTGAAACGATCTCCTGGATGAGCAGGCGACTGTTGAAATCATCATCCACAATCAGCATGCGCAACGGTTGAACAGGATCCCGGGTCAAGACCTCTTTTCTGACATAACCATCCACGGCAGCGTTCTGAGCGCCAAAGAACGTGATCTGTTCTTGGTCATTGGCGTGAATTCGGTTGTCAGTCACATGAAACCCCGCGCTGATCCCCAGTTTCAAACCATGGATCAGCACCGCCAGATCTTCAATTTCCTGCTGGCAGGATTCGTTGTTGATCGCGCTCCGATACATCAGACCAAGAGTCATCAGGATGGACTCGCGGATCAAATCGTTGACCTTCCTTTTGCCGGTATTGATCATCAAGAGGATCTGTTTCAGGTCTTCACAGATCTCATTGAAATCGGAGTTCCTCAGGTTCTCAAAGATCGATTTCAACTCCGACAATCCGGCTATGAACATTTCCAAAAGCTGTCGGGTCGGGGGATCGAACAGTCGGTCACGAATGCGGAAGATCTGATCATTCAGATTATTGCAAAGATTCAGACTGACCTCACATCGATTCATCTGCGGCTCCATTTTATAGTCTATACGGCGCAGGCTTGTTGCCGCGCCTTCCTCCTTCAAGGAAAGTGCCGCACAAACCGCCATTATTTGCCAAAATTGCCGAATTGGCACAATAACACACCAACAAGAAAAAATCAAAGCACAACATAGAGATATCCCGAGTCCCCACAATTTTGATTAATTTCAGATAATAAACAGGATGAGGACGACCCACGATTTTCCAGATGACGGGGCTGGGCCGCATCGTGTATTCTCCATAAAAAGTCCAACTGGCGCCATACGTTATTGTTAACAAACGACCATACGGGAATCTCCATGCGCCACTCTCCTGAATCCCGAGGCTTCACCCTGGTGGAACTGCTGATCGTCGTGGCGATCATCGCCGTGTTGAGCGCCGTGGCCCTGCCCAATTATCAAGACTCGGTACGCAAGTCGCGCCGCGCCGACGCCCAGCAACTGATGACCGCCATCGCCAACCGCGAAGAGGTCTATCTGCTGGATGCCATGAGCTATTCCAACTCCTTCACCACCCTGAATTTCACCCTCAACGGCTGGACCTGCGCCAACACCACCTGTACCAACGCCTATTACACGGTCATCGTCACCCCCGGAACCGGTGCGCCGCCGTCGTTCACCATCACCGCCACCCCTGTCGCCGCATCCACCCAAGCCAGCGATGGCATTCTCACCCTGACCAATACCGGCACCAAAACCCGCAACGGCGTGTCGGGCTGGTAAGGAGCCACCACCATGGGCCGGATCGATACATCAAACAGAAACAAAGGCTTCACCCTGGTGGAAACGCTCATCACCCTGAGCATTGTCGCCATTCTCATGACCCTCGGCCTGCCCTACATGAAAAACGCGGTCTTGACCCAACAGGTCAAAAACGCGGTCTCCGACCTGCATTTCAGTCTGGTCCACGCCCGCAGCGAGGCGATCAAACGCAACGCCAATGTCACCATCACCCCAACCGGCACCTGGAACGGTGGCTGGAGCGTGCTGTCCGGAACCACCGTGCTTAAAAACCAGGACGGCTATCCGGATCTCACCATCACCGGACCCGCCGGCAGCGTCACCTACCAACGCAATGGACGGCCCGCAGCCGCCATGACCGACTTCAATGTCTCGGTCAGCGGCAATACCGCCGTCACGATGCGCTGCGTCAGCATCGGCGCCAACGGCGTGCCTCACACCACCATCGACAGCGACTCCAACCCGGCCAATGGCTGCACGCTGTGACCGCTCCCATACCCGTGAAAAGGCCCAATCGATCCATCTAAAAAATGGTGCATATTTTTCTTGATGGATAACCCCTGCCGATGTATGCTCAAATCCCAACACGATCCAAACGGTTTGCGCGTCCATCTCCCTCGACCCAGACGAAACGGGCGACACCGATGATGACCCGATCTGATGTCCGCTGTGGTGGTTTTTCGCTGTTGGAGATTCTGATCACCCTACTGATCGTCTCCGTGGGACTGCTTGGGCTGGCCTCATTGCTCTCCCGGATGCACGTCGCGGAACTGGAGGCGTATCAACGCACCCAGGCGTTGATCATGCTCTCCGACATCAGCGAGCGGCTCACGGTGCATCGGGGCACCCTTTCTTGTTTCGCCTACACCACCAACACCACCAATGGCACCCCCTTCATCGGCACCCCGGGAAGCGGATGGATGTTGCCCACCGGTTGCGCCGTCAGCACTGCGCTGCTCAATACCCGGACCGACGAGGCCTTGAGCCAACTCAACGACCAACTCCAGGGACTGGCGGAAGTCAAAACCGGTTCCGCCAGCGGATCCGGGGCCATGATCGGGGCCAGAGCCTGCATCCACTACAACAGCGCCGATCTGCTGGCCGACAGCACCGGCGCACCCATTGCCGGAACCGGAACCTATACCATCACCGTGGTCTGGCAGGGACTCGCCCCCACCGTGGCCCCACCGGCGACCCATGCCTGCGCCAACGGCCTGTACGGCTCCGAAACCTTGAGACGGGCGGTCTCCACCTCGATCCGCTTTGCCAATCTCACCGCCGCCCAACTGGAACAGGAGTCACCCGCATGGATGTGATCTCCCCAGGCCAACACCGTCGTCAGGCGGGACTCTCCCTCATCGAAGTGATGATCGCCATGAGCATCGGTCTGGTAGTGCTGCTTGCGGTCATTTCCATGCTTTCCACCTCCAACCGCTCCCGCCAGGAGCTTGATCAGTCGGCCCAACTCATCGAAAACGGACAATATGCCATTCAAGTCTTGTACGAAGATCTGCGCCACGCGGGATTTTTTGGTCACTACCATGCCGGTGGCCTGACCACTCCCGCCAGCCTGCCGGATCCGTGCGAAACCGATGACGCCAATGCCCTGCTCACCGCCCTGGCCCTGCCGCTGCAAGGCTACTCATCCACCGGGATCACGAACCGGGCCGATGTTTCCGCAACCTCCTGCGCCGCCACCGTGTTAAGCCCCGACAACCTCAAACCCGGCTCCGATCTGCTGGTGATCCGCCGGGCCGATACCGCCATCCTTGCCGGAGTGCCGACCAGCGGTGAGGTCTACCTCCAGGCCAACGTCACCACAGCCGCGATCCAATTCGGCTCCGCCACGGCCAATGTCCCCACCACCACCGCGGATGGAGGGAGTGTCACCCTCACCCAACGCAACGGGGCCACCGTCTCCCCGGCCAACACCCGCAGGCTGCATGTCCGGGTCTATTTTGTCGCTCCCTGCTCCAAGGGAAGCGGCGCTTCCGGAATCTGCGCAGCCGGAGACGATACCATTCCCACCTTGAAACGCCTGGATCTGGAAGCCTCCGGCGGGGTGCGGGCCATGGCCATCACCCCGCTGGCCGAAGGCGTCGAAATCCTGAAGGTGCGTTACGGCCTCGACACCACCCCCTCCACAACCGATCCGGCCACCGGACTGATCGGCGACGGCATCCCGGATACCTGGAGCACCGCCCCCACCCTCGCCCAGTGGAGTTCCGTGGTTTCGGTGCAGGTTCATGTGCTGACCCGGGCTCCGAACACCTCGACGGGCCAGATCGACAATAAAAGCTATCAGGTCGGTCCCCTCACCGTGGCGGCCTCGGGGGATGGCTATCGACGCCATCTGTTTTCGACCGAAGTGCGACCAACCAATCTGGCCGGACCCAGGAGCATGCAATGAACACCTCCAACCGGGGCGCCGTGACGATGCTGGCCAGCCTGTTCATTCTGATCATCCTGACCCTGATGGTGGTTTCCTCGGCCAACATCAGCACCGTCAACTTTCGTATCGTCGCCAATCTGCAAAGCATCAAGACCATGGACGCGGCCACGCAACAGGCTTTGGAAAGCGTCATCTCCCAGTCGGCCCATTTCAACGGCTCCTCCACCATCTACCCGTTCACCGTGGGATCGGATTCGGGCAGCGTGACGGCTCCGGTCTGCATCTACTCCCAAATCGCCTCGGGCAGCAGCGCAACCTGGAACATGGCCCCCCGGGACAACACCTGGGAGCTGACCGCCACCATCACCAATACCACCACCGGAGCCGTTTCCACCATGCATCAGGGGGTGAAAATCCGCCAACTGGCCGGGATCTGTTGCCCGGATTGCTGAACCAAACCAAAGGAGCGACTCCCATGAACCTTCTGGCCACCCTGATCCTGCTCTTCACACTCCTGGCCACGCCATTCGGCACCGTCTGGGCCGGTTTCGATCCGGTCAACGACGATACGGACCTGTTCCTGAGCAATCCCAATGTGGCCTCGGATCGACCCAATGTCTTGATCATTCTGGACAATACGGCCAACTGGAACCAGCCTTTCGTCAACGAAAAATCGGCGCTGGTCTCGGTGGTGGCCAACTTAAGCGAACTGTACAATGTCGGCCTGATGATGTTCCCGGAAACCGGCAATCCCAACGACAACGTGGATGGGGGTTATGTCCGTTTCGCGGTACGTCAGATGACTGCGACCAACAAATCGGTCCTGGCCAACATGGTCAACAATCTGCACATCCTCAACGACAAGGGCAACAACGCCACCACCGGACTGGCCCTCTACGAGGCCTATCTTTATTATTCCGGTTCTGCCTCCCGGGCCGGTTTCGGCAAGATCAAAACCGACTTCGCCGACAATACCGCCAACAATCCGGCTTCAGCCTTTGGTCTGGGCCAGCACGCCCTGCCCGCCGCCCCCACAGCCGCCTCGCTCTACAACGCCCCGATCGCCAATGGTTGCCAGAAGAATTTCATCATCTACATCAGCAACGGACCGGCCAACGAAAACGCCAGCGCCAAACGGGTTTCCGAAGACAAACTGGCCGAACTCACCCATCGCACGCCCCCGGCGGTGATCTCCATCTCCCCCACCGGCCAACAAGGCAACTGGGCCGACGAATGGGCCAGCTATCTCGCCAACAGCGATGTCAACAGCCAGATCGAACATACCCAATCGGTTTACACCTATGTGGTGGAAGTGGACCCCATCGCCACCGGCCAGGGACCGGACATGACCGCGCTGCTCAAAAGCATGGCCAATAAGGGACAGGGTCGCTATTTCGCGGTATCGAGCGGCAATGCGGGTCAGGCGATCATCAACGCCATGAACGAGATTTTTCAAGAAATCCAATCCGTCAACAGCGTCTTCGCCGCCACCACCCTGCCGGTGAGCGTCAATGTGCGCGGCACCAATCTGAATCAGGTCTATGTGGGCATGTTCCGGCCCGACGCCAACAAACTGCCCCGCTGGTATGGCAATCTGAAGTGTTATCAACTCGGTTACGAAGAGGCCACCGATGACCTGTTCCTGGCGGATCGCAACGGGGTCAAGGCGGAAAACACCACCACCGGTTTCCTCACCCCGGATGCGGCCAGCTTCTGGACCGAAAACTCCAACTTCTGGACCTTCCGGGACAGCGCGGTCAACGGGGCCGGCGGTTCCTCCGATCTGCCGGACGGCGATCTGGTGGAAAAAGGAGGCGTCGCCCAGACCCTGCGCATCGATCTGGCCTCCTCCCAGGCGGCCCGCAACCTGTTGACCTGTACCCGAACCTGCGCACCGGGTGACAACCTCTCCTTGTACCCCTTCCACTCCAGCAACGCCAACATCACCTCGGCAGCGTTGATGCTGGATGTGCAAACGGTTTCGACCCTCACCGGCGAACAGAGCCGTCCCCTGGCGGCTCTCACCGATGTGCAGCCCGTCACCGCGCTTTCCACCGCTGCCGGATCGGTCGCGGTCACCAGTCTCACCAATGGCGCGGTCACCAAAAGCATCACCGCACTCACCACCACCAGAAGCCAAACCATCACCAATCTGACCAACTCACCGGTCACCCGGACCATCTCCTTGTTGAACCAACCCGTCAACAACGGCCCGGCTGAAGCCACCCTCAACAACCATGGTTACTCCACCGGCCAGACGGTCACCATTGCGGCCCCTTCCTGCAACGTCCGCTACTCCGGAACGTTTACCATCTCGGTGGTGGACAGCAACAAATTCCGCTACACCATCCCCAATGGCTCCACCACCCCCTGTACCGCGGCCACCGCCACCACCACCAGCTCCCTGGTCACCGCCACCATCGCCAACCACGGTTTTGTCACCGGCCAGAGTGTCACCATCAGCGGCGCCATTCCAACCGGATTCAATGGCAGCTATGCCATCACCGTCAACAGCGCCAACACCTTCAGTTTTTCCACCGTAGCCCCTCTGGGGGTACCCACCACCTTTGGCAGCGCCGCCGGACAAACATCCACCGCCACCGCCACGGTTGCCGCCCATGGCTACTCTCCCGGCAATCTGGTCACCATCTCCGGAGCCACGCCCACGGGTTACAACGGCAATGTCACCATCTTGACCACCCCCACCGCCAACACCTTCACCTACGCCGCCTCCCCCATGAGCAACGCCACCGGAACCCTCACGGTCACCAAAGGCAGTGCCACCGTCACCGCCATCACCCCGGCGGCGCATGGCTTCTCCACCGGAAACATCATCACCATTCTGGGCGCGACTCCCAGCGACTACAATGGCTCCCACGTGATCACCGTCACCTCGGCCACGGCCTTCACCTACACCACGCCCACCGTGCTTCCTCCCCAGACCGGCAGTGGCATCACCGCTTCCAATGGTGTTTCCACCACGGCCACGGCCCTGGTGCCCGCCCATGGCTTTGCCACCGGAGAGATGGTCACCATCTCCGGAGCCACACCCAACGACTACAATGGCTCTTTTGTCATCACGCGCATCGACGACAACACCTTCCGCTACACCCTCACCACCACCCCCACATCCGCCAGCGGCATCATCTCCGCCCGTCTGACCACACCCACCGCCCAGGCCACCCTTACCGGCCACGGCTTTGCCACCGGACAATCGATCACCATTCGGGGCGCATCCCCGGCCGTCTACAACGGCATTTTCGCCATCACGACAACCGATGCCAATCACTTCCGTTATGCCCTGCCGTCATCCCCCCTACAGGCAGCTACCCAAACCCCTGCCGCAATCGTGCCCTCCACCACGGCACAGGCTACCGCCGTCTCCCACGGCTTTGCCAATGGAGCATCGATCACCATTTCCGGGGCTTCGCCTGCGGCTTTCAACGGCACCTTTCCCATCACCCGAATCGACGATCAACATTTTTCCTATACCCTGCCTTCACCCCAGGGCGCCGCATCAGGCACCATCACGGCTGAAGAGTCCGGTGGCGCCAATACCACCACAGCCAGGGACAGCTTGATCCGTTGGGTCCGAGGCGAGGACAACTTTGAAGACGAGAATCAAAACACCAGCGCCTCCGATGTCCGCGCTTCGATTCACGCCGACGTGCTGCACTCCAAACCGGCGGTGATCAACTACAACCGACTGGGCACGGACAACGATGTGATGGTCTTCTACGGGGCCAACGATGGGGTGTTTCGTGCGGTCAAAGGGGGCTTTACCAGTGCAACCGGACAACCCGACGCGGGCCGCGAAATGTGGGGATTCATTCCCCCCGAGTTCTTCGACCGGCTCAAACGGTTGCGCAACAACGATCCGATTTTAAGCAGCGCCAACAAGAAACCCTATTTCGCCGACGGCACCATCGGCTCCTACATACTCGATGCCAACAAGGACGGCAAAATAGTCGCCGCTGATGGGGACAAGGTTTACCTCTTCCTCAGCATGCGCCGGGGGGGACGACTGCTGTATGCCCTGGATGTCACCACCCCCGAAACACCCAAACTGCTTTGGAAAAAAAGCCAAACCTCCCCCGGATTCCAGGAACTCGGCTACACCTGGTCCGAACCCAGAGTCATCCCCAAAATCAACGCCAACGGGGGCAAACCGGTCGTCATCTTCGGCGCGGGATACGATCCCATCGTGGAGGATGTCACACCGGAAAGCATTGTTACCGGAGTCAGCACCACCGAAGTGACCACCGGCAGCGCAGTCTATACCCGCAGCATGGGACGGGGGATCTTTGTGCTGGACGCGGCCACCGGTGAACCGCTTTGGCAGGCCGGACCTGGACGCAATCCGACCGATACCGGCACACACCCCTATTTAACCGTAAGCGGCATGCATTATGCCATTCCCAGCGACGTGGCGGTCATCACCCACAACGGCGGCACCATTCCGAATCGCGCCTATGTCGGTGATACCGGGGGCAATCTGTGGCGCATCAACCTCAACGAGGCCAATCCAGCCAATTGGACCGTAACCCGACTCGCCTCCATCGCCGACATGACCACGATTCCCGGAGGCTTGCGCCGGTTCCTCTATCCACCGGACGTGGTCTATTCCACCGGGTTCGACGCGGTGCTGATCGGCAGCGGCGATCGGGAACATCCCTTGGATGTCAGCGTGAACAACCGCATGTACATGTTCAAGGATACCGACATCGGTACCACTTCCACCGATGCGGACATCCGCGAAAATCAACTTTACGACGCCACCAGCAATTGCATCCAGAACGCCAGCGACTGTGCCCCAGGTCAAACCTCCACCTTGGCCCAATCCGCCCTCGACACGGCGCGTGGCTGGTATTTCAGACTTCTGGAAGGAGAAAAGGTGATCAGCAACGCCATCACCATCAACAACGTCACCTTTTTCAACACCCACCAACCCGCCTCGATGGCGACCAATGTCTCGTGTGTCAGCAACCTCGGCGTGGCCAGAGCCTATCAGGTGATCTTCACCAATGCCACAGCCGTATCCGATCGCAACAAGGACAACACCCTAAGCGCCTCGGATCGCTTTCAGATTCATCCCGGGGGTGGATTCCTCCCGCCGCCCACCCCGGTCGTGGTCCAGATCGATGGCAAAACCTTAACCGGCGTGGTCTCCGGTGTACGTGTGGATGAACCTCCAGGTGTGGCCTTCGGCACCCGTTATCGGCGTTTCTGGTTCAAAGAGATGGAATGATCCGCCAGACCCAATCCTTAAAAAATCAAAAACACGCACCGCTCCGGCCAACCATGTCGCCGGCGCGGTGATGCGTCATCCAGCGTTACCGCCAATCGTTGATTGAAGCCTTCCCCACCTTCCAAGCACACCCCTCTTTACCCTTTCTTTTCTGTTGATACAACAAACTCCCAGCCTCTGATAAAAAATTCAAAACAAAATGGCCCGAAGGAAACTCCCCCGGGCCATTTTGCTACTCACGATTCAACAACAACCGCTACCACTCGATCTTGTCGATGTTCTGGAATTGAATCACATCCCCCGTCGCGTTGAAAGTGATCGTTCCTGAGGCATTCTGCAAATGATCCAGCACCCCATGTTGATTCGGATCGGTGACGGTCACCATTTCATGTTCAACCTGGGCAGTCCAACCTCCATCATAGTGACCGGTCAGGTGCATGGACTGATCCGTCATGTCGATAATATCAGTCCATTTGCCTGCCTGCCCCCCATCAACAAACGCACTCTGTGAAGAACCGAAGATGAACAAATCATTACCGGCTTCACCATGTATCACATCCTCTCCACCTTCGCCACGGAAGGTATCATCCCCCTTTCCGCCCCACAGATGGTCATCCCCCTCGGTTCCAACAATCTGATCATTGCGATTCGTGCCATGAACCGTAATGCCATCTTGATGTACCGACGGCGGCTTGCACGTCACCGATGGCGGCTTCGTGTGTACCGACGGCGGCTTGCACGTTACCGACGGCGGCTTGCACGTTACCGACGGCGGCTTGCACGTTACCGACGGCGGCTTGCATGTTACCGACGGCGGC